>NZ_BAAAMB010000010.1:328047-433840 GCF_039528855.1 Brevibacterium sanguinis
CCCACCTGACCGCGCATGAGCACGCGCGCGGTGCGGTAGAGCGAGGTGGCGGTGACCTCCCCGGTGGTCGTATCGCGCACCGCCGAGGCGGTGACGACCCCGGAGGGAGTGCCGAGCCGCACCTCCGGCCCGGAGCGCGGGTGCGCGCTGCGGGTGAGTATCCGGTGGGGAATCGTGTCGGGGACGAGCGCGGCCGCAGCCAGGCACATCGCCGCGGTGCCCGGCACCGCCCTGTGGGCCTGCCCCATGGAGATGACGCGCACGGGAAGGTCGGCGTCGGCGGCGGGGAGCCGCGTGCCGTCGAGGAGGCGCGTGTCGGCCTGCGCGTTGACGACGGCGACCTTGGGCACGACCTGCGGTGCGGTCTCCGGGGTCGGGCACAGTCCCATCCGCACCGCGGCGGCCCGGCGCAGCTCCTCGATGAGCCCCAGCGCCCGGGAGTCGGCGTCGATCTGCTCGGGTAGCTCGGTGCCCGTGAGCCCCACCGCCGTGCAGGGAACGATGACGAGCGGCAGCGTCGCATCGATGAGGGTGGCGTCGATGAGGAACCCGCCGGCGGTCAGCGAATCCGAGGTGTTTCCCGTCGGCAGGAGCGCACCCGTCCGGCTGCCGGCCGGATCGGGGTAGATGAGTTCGATGGGGGCGGACTTCCCGCTCACCCGGTGAGGACGAAGTCCCCGTCAACGGCGGCCTGTCCGTCCTCGACGGTGAGGCCGACGTCGACGAGCTGGCCCGTGTTGACGTTGAACAGGCGGAAGACATGCCACCCGTCTCCGGCGCTGATGAGCCCGGTGAGCAGAGCGAACGGGACGACCCCGGAGGAGAGATTGCCGCAGTTGCCCGAGTAGTCGACGGCCGCCTCGGCGATCTCCACCTGCGCGAACGTGTAGTCGAGGTCGACGCCGTCGCGGTCGGAGGCGGAGACGACCATGACCTTCGACAGGGAGGAGATGCCCCCGCCCATCCCGTCGAGCTGCCGACCGAAGGCATCGGGCGAGCCCATCGCCGAGGTGAAGATCCGGTCCCAGGCCGTCCGCTCCTCGCCGTCGCCGACCGGTGGCAGGTCCGCGGCGCGGAAGAAGAGGCCCTTGCTCGTGCCTCCGCGGACGAAGGCGGCGTCGATCCAGCGTGTCATGCCCTCAGGGTAGCGTTCCTCGTGTTGACCACCGAGGGCACGATCGCCATCGCGAGGAAGCCGAGGACGGCGACGAAGGCGAAGAGGTAGAAGCCCCAGGGGTAGGCGATGCCGGCGGCGACGAGGGTGCCGGTGATGAACGGTCCGACGATCGCGCCGATCCGGCCGACCGCCGAGGCCATGCCGAGCGCCGTGCCGCGCGCGGTCGCCGGGTAGATCGCCGAGACGAACGCGTAGATGAGGACCTGGGCGGAGAAGACGAAGACGCCGGTGATGAAGACGGCGAGGTTGAGCAGCAGCTGGCTCGTCATCGGGATGCTGAGGATCGCGAGGAAGACCGCGGCGAGGACGAACCAGAGGAGCACGACGGGTTTCGTCCCGTGCCGGTCGGCGAGCCACCCGGCGACGACGAGGCCGACGACGGCGCCGAGGTTGAGGACGAAGAGCATGACGAGGGAGTCGGAGACCTCGTATCCGGCGTCGGCCATGAGCTGCGGCAGCCACGTGTTGAGACCGTAGACGAGGAGGAGTCCCATGAAGCTCGCGGCCCACACGCCGATCGTCACGAGCGCGAACCTGCCGGTGAAGAGACCGCGCATCCCCGTCTTCGGCGCCGCCGTCTCCGTGCTCTGCTCCGAGCGGGCGGCGAGGAACGCCGTCGATTCCGGCAGCTTCCACCACAGCAGCGGCACCATGACGAGCCCCGCGACGCCACCGGCGATGAAGAGCAGATGCCAGTTGTGCGAGTAGAAGACCGCGAGCAGCGAGATCGCCACGGCGCCGGCGTGGTAGCCGGTCATCGTCAGCGTCGTCGCCTTGCCGGTCTTGCCCGAGCGGTTGTGCTCGCTGATGTAGGCGAGGCAGCTGGGCATGACCGCACCGAGCGCGAGACCGGCGATGAACCGGAACACCGTGAACAGCGCGACGTTGGGAGCGAAGGCGACGAGCAGGGTGAAGACGGAGAAGATGATCACGCACGCGATGATCGTCACCCGCCGGCCCACTCGGTCGACGATCGGCCCGACGACGGCCGCCCCGAGGCCGACGCCGACGAGGCTCATCGTCGCCACGAGCGTCGCCGCCTCGGGGGTGAAGCCGAGCGCCCGGGTGGCGAGCAGCTGCGGGATGACCGCCCCGAGGACGACGAGGTCGAAGCCCTCGAGGGCGACGGCGAGCCAGCAGAGGACGGCCGGCCAGCGGGTGTCCGCGGGAGTGGGGCGGGATGGTGCGGTGGGCGATGCGGACAACGCTGTCTCCGGTCTTGTGAAGGTGTCGGTGGTCAGAAGGGGTACGGTGCGATCTGCGAGCGCATCGTGATCCACTGGACCTCGGTGAAGGACTCGATGTTGGCCTCGGCGCCGCCGATGCGGGAGCCGTTGCCCGAGTCCTTCGTGCCGCCGAAGGGGACGTCCCCTTCATCGGCGATGGTCTGCTCGTTGATGTGGATCTTGCCCGAGTCGATGTGATCGGCGAGATCGATCGCGGTGCCGAGGTCGCCGAGGATGCTCACCGACAGCCCGTACTCGCTGTCGTTGACGATGTCCGCGGCCTCCTCGAGCGTGGAGAACCGTCCCACGGGGGCGACGGGACCGAAGATCTCCTGCGTCCACGCGGGGTTGGTCGGCGAGAGGTCGGCGAGCACCGTCGCCGGGACGAACGGGCCTTCGCCGACGCCGCCGGTGACGAGGCGGGCGCCGTCGGCCTGAGCCTTCTCGATGATGTCGCGCACGTGCGTCTGCTGCTTCTCGTCGATGATCGGCCCCAGGGCGACCTCCTCGGTGCTCGGGTCGCCGACGGGCAGCTTCGCGGCGTGCTCGGCCAGTGCTGCGACGTAGTCGTCGTAGATGCTGTCGTGGACGAGGTGACGACCGGTGGTCATGCAGATCTGACCCTGGTGGAACCACGATCCGAAGGCGCCCGCCGAGGCGGCTGCCTCGAGATCGGCGCCGGGGAGGACGATGAGGGCGTTGTTGCCGCCGAGCTCGAGGTGGCAGCGCTTGAGGAGGCGGCCGGCGTTCTCGCCGACGATCCGTCCCGCCGCGGTCGACCCGGTGAACGAGATGACCGAGACCTCGGGGGCCGCGATGAGGGCTTCGCCGACGTCGCCGCCGCCGGGCAGGACCTGGAGGACGCCCTCGGGCAGCCCCGCCTCGGCGAAGATCTTCGCCAGAGTGACGCCTCCGGACACCGCGGTGCGCGGATCCGGCTTGAGGATCACGGCGTTGCCGAGGGCGAGCGCGGGGGCGACGGAGCGGATGGAGAGGATGAGCGGGAAGTTGAACGGGGCGATGACGGTGACCACGCCCGCGGGCACGCGGCGGGAGAACGACCAGTGGGGTTCGTCCGAGGGCAGGACCTGCCCCTTCGGGTGGGTCGGCAGCGCGGCGGAGTCGTAGCAGGTGGCCGCCGCATAGTCGGTCTCGAAGGTGGCCTTCGCCGCGATCGCACCGGATTCGCGCATGATCCACGTGTTGATCTCCGCGGCGTGCTGGGTCCACAGCTCACCGGCGCGGCGCATCACCGCCGCCCGTTCCGTCGGTTTCGTCTTCGCCCAGTCGCGCTGCGCGGCGGCCGCCCGTCGTGCCGCCTCAACGGCATCGTCGGACGAGGCCATGCCGATCCGGGCGAGGGTCTCACCGGTGGCGGGTTCGACGACGGGGATCGGGTCGGCCGACCCGTCGACCCAGTCGCCGGTGAAGATCCGGCCGTTCCAGTCGGTGCCGAGGAAGGTCTCAGTGCTCATTGCGGTGTCTCCTTGGGGTTGTGGTGGGGGTGTCAAGGGGTGGTCTTCTCGGTGTCGATCTCGATGAGGGTGGGCCGGCCGGCACCGTGGGCTTCGGTGAGGAGCTCGGCGAGATGGGCGGTCGAGTCCGCGTGGACGGCGGTCATGCCGTAGCCCCGGGCGATCGAGACGAAGTCGACGTCGCCGAGGTCGAGCCCGGGCACCGTGCCCGCGTCGAGCATGTCCGCGAACCACACGAGCGCCCCGTACGTGGAGTTGCGGAGGACGACGATGGTCACGGGGATGCCCTCCTCGACGGCGGTGCGCAGGGCGGCGATCGAGTAGTGGGCGGAGCCGTCGCCGATGATCGCGACGACGGGTCGGCGAGCATCGGCGAGCGCGACGCCCATCGAAGCGGGCAGACCCCACCCGAGACCGCCGGAGGCGGGGAAGAAGTACGACCCGGACTCGCGGAGGTCCATCTGCGCCCAGAACGCGGAGTTCGTCGACGTCGATTCGACGACGTAGCGGGAGTCGACCGGCATCGTCTCCCGCAGGGTCGCGAAGACCTCCTCGGGGTGGAGGGTGCCCGGTGTCGCCGAGGCGGTCGCGGGCTCGATCTCCGGCTCCCACGTCCGCGGGGTGCCGGGGGCGGGGGCGGCCTCGGCGAGCGCGACGAGAGCGGCGACGGGGTCGGTGACGAGCGCATCGCCGAAGGGGGCGCGCTCGGCGGCGTCCGGGTCGTCGCCGATCTGGACGAGATGCGTCGTCTCCGGCAGGTACTCTCCCGGCTGCCATTGGTGGTAGCGGAAGACGGGGGCGCCGATGACGAGGGCGAGGTCGTGGGCGCCGAGGATCTCCCCGATCGGGCCGATCGCCGCCGGCAGCACTCCGCGGAAGAGCGGATGCTGGTTGGGGAAGGGCATGCGCGGCAGGGACGGGGCGGCCCATACGGGAAGGTCGTGCGCCTCGGCGAGGGCGATCGCGGCCGCCCACGCCTCCGGGGTGTCGACGTCGGGGCCGAGGACGAGGACCGCGGCCTCGGCTGCGCCCAGCCGGTCGCGGAGGTCGGCGATGACGGCCGGGTCGGGGGCCGAACCGGGGGTCACGGTGCGCGAGAGCTGGCCGACGACGCTCTCTTCGACCTCGGCGTCCCAGTCGTCGTAGGGCACGGAGAGGTAGACGGGACCGCGCTGGGAGGCGAGCACGGATTCGGAGAACGCGCGGGGCACATCGGCGGCCGCGAGCGGTTCGAGGGAGCGGTGGACGAGGGGTCTGGCGAGCATCGTGGCGTCGACGTTGGCGAGCATGACCTCGGGGCCGACCATGCTGCGCACCTGCTGGCCTGCGGTGACGACGAGCTTGGAGCGGGAGATCGCGGCGTTCGTCAGGGCGCCGAGGCCGTTGCCCGACCCCGAGGCGGCGTGGAGGTTGACGAGCGTGGGACGGTCGGTGACCTGGGAGTAGCCGTCGGCCATGGCGACGACGGCGGCCTCCTGGAGCCCGAGGATGTAGCGGGCGCTGAGGTCTTTGAGGAACGGCAGCTCATTCGATCCGGGATTGCCGAAGAGGACGGTCATACCGTGGAATGCCATGAGGTCGTGGACTGCCTGCCGGACCGTGAATGCTGCCATGGACGATGCTCTCCTTCGAGACGGACGGTGGGGACGCCCCGCCGATAATCGCCACGCTAGTGAGCGGCGACACGTCTGGCTACGGTTATTCCATTCATTGGGACGCACAGGTTCGCGCGGCTACGATGCTGGTATGGCGAACTCACCTTCGGGCGACTCGATGATCGATCGGCTCGTTCGCGTCCTCGGGGCCTTCGACCCCGACCACCCGAGCCTGACCACCGAAGAGCTCGCCGGCCGCGCCCAGCTGCCGAAGTCGACGGCGTACCGCCTCATCAACGACATGATGTCCCACGACCTCCTGCAGCGGGATCCGAGCGGGCGGGTGCGGATCGGGGTGGGGATGTGGGAGCTGTCGAACCGCGCCTCCGACGCCGTCGAGCTCGCGTCCCTGGCGCGGCCGCACATGATCGCCGTCCACGACTTCGTCGGGGAGAACACGCAGCTGGGCATCCTCCGGGAGCGGGAGGTCCTCTTCATCGAGCGGATGTCGAAGCCCATGGCCGTCATCAACCGCTCGCGCACAGCCGGTCGACTGCCCGCGCACGCCTCCTCGTGCGGACTCGTCCTCCTCGCGCATGCGCCCCGGCACGTGCGCGAGGCGTATCTGCGGGGTGCGCTCACGGCGTTCACGGAGCGCACGACGACGGATCCGACGGTGCTGCGGCGGATGCTCCAGACGATCCGGACCTATCACTGCGCCGAACTCGTCGGTCACATCGACGACGGCACGACGGGTGTGGCCGTGCCCGTCTTCGACGGCAGCGGGCTGACGATCGCGGGCCTCGGCGTCGTCGTCGACTCCGAGCGCAACGTCGGGATGCCGGCGATCATGCAGGCGCTGCGGGCCGCCTCGGCGGGGATCACTCAGGACCTCATCAGCCAGGGCCGGTCGGTCACGGACTAGCTCATGCTCGCGCGGCGTAGCGGGCGCGGCGCTTCTCGGCCTCGACCTCGCGATCCTTCGGCGGTGCGGTCGTCACGAGGGAGTCGAGGAGGTGTTGCGTGATGTGGGCGATCTCCTCGACGGCGGCGTCGAAGGCCTCGGCATTGGCCTTCGAGGGCTTCGTCGTCCCCGCGATCTTGCGCACATACTGGAGGGCTGCGGCGTGAACCTCGTCGCTCGTGGCCGCGGGCTCGAAATTGTGGAGGGTTCGGATGTTCCGGCACATGGCTCAACGGTACGCCGCCGACCGCCGCGGACGATAGGTCCGGCCGCAGCTGCGGGCGTTCGCCGCATCGATCGCGACGAGCTCCCAGTCGATGCGACGGCCGCCGGGGACGTCGAAGATCCGCGTGCCGTCGCCGAGGAAGACCGGGGCGACGAAGACCTGAAGCTCATCGATGAGATCGGCCTCGAGCGCCTGCCGGGCGATGTCGGCGCTGATGATCTGGATGTCGCCGTCCCCGGCGAGGGCCTGGGCGCGGTCGATCGCCTCGGTGATCGAGCAGTCGAGCGCGATGACGGAATCGTCGCCGGCCAGCTCCGCGGGGCGGTGGGTGAGGATGATCTCGGTGCCCGACCATGCTCCGCCGTACGGTTCGGCCGTCAACTCGTCGCGGCTGTCGGCCTGCGCCTTTGCCGCATCGTAGCCCCGCCTGCCGGAGATGATGACGGCGACCTCGGAGGCCATGCTCTCGGTGGTGCCCTCGGCGAACTCGGCCGTCGAGAGCCACGACATGTCGTGTCCGGGACCGGCGATGAACCCGTCGAGCGAGCATGCCACTGTTCCCATCACTCCCCCCTTGAGTGCTTGCAGAATGCAATTGCTTGGTGTGCTCAGTCAACCACACATCCGGCGCCGGGAGAACCCCCGACGTAGACTGAGCCTGACCACCGCCGAGGTGGTTCCGAACCCCAGGAGAATCGATGGTCGTCCCCGGCGAGCCCGCCGAGCCGCTCACCCCCGCCCAGGCGGAGAAGGTCCAGCGGCTGCGCACGGACTTCTCGCGCCTGCTCATGCATCACCGGTTCGCGATCGACGAGGTGCTCACGAAGGTCTCGATCCTCCGCGAGGAGTTCCTCACCCTGCATCGCTACAACCCGATCGAGCACATCAGCTCGCGGGTGAAGACCCCGCGCAGCCTGCTCGAGAAGATCACCCGGCGCGGTCTGCCGCTCGACATCGACGTCATCCGCACGGCGATCACCGACATCGCCGGCATCCGCATCACGTGCAGCTTCATCGCCGACACCTACCGGGTGCTCGAGACCCTGACCTCGCAGAACGACATCCGGGTCATCGAGATCAAGGACTACATCGCCCATCCGAAGCCCAACGGCTACAAGAGCCTCCACGCGATCCTGGAGATCCCGATCTTCCTCTCCGACGGTCCGGTGCCGATCATCTGCGAGGTCCAGGTGAGGACGATCGCGATGGACTTCTGGGCGAGCCTCGAGCACAAGATCCACTACAAGTACGCAGGCGACGTACCCGACCGCCTCGTCGCCGAACTCACCCGCGCCGCCGCCGTCGCCGGTGAGCTCGACCTCAAGATGGAGCAGCTCCACAACGAGGTCCGCGACGCCGATGCCACCGACCACGGCAACGACCTCGACGCCGAGCTCCTCCGCCTGCTGTGGAACCTCAGCCGCGACGAGGAGTGAGGTCAGAACCGGGCGGAGAATCCGCCGTCGGTGCTGATGAGCTGCCCGGAGACCCAGCGACCGGCAGGTGAGAGCAGGAACGCGACGATGCCGGCGATGTCGGCCGGCGTGCCGAGGCGACCGAGCGGCTGGGCCGGGAGCAGAGCGGCCCGCAAGTCCTCGTCCATCCACCCGGTGTCGATGGGGCCGGGGTTGACGACGTTCGCCGAGATTCCCCGCGGTCCCAGTTCTCTCGCTGCGGAGATGACGATGCGGTCGAGCGCCCCCTTCGACGCCCCGTAGGGCAGGTTGCCGGTGACGTGGTCGCTCGTGAACGCGACGACCGCTCCGCCGTCAGGGCCGATCTGCCGGGCGAAGGCGGCGATGAGGAGGAGGCTCGCCCGGGCGTTGACGGCGACATGTCGGTCGAAGCTCTCCGCCGTCGTGTCGAGGATGCCCGATTCGACGCCGTGGGCATGGCTGAGGACGAGGGCGTCGAGGGTGCCGTGCTCGGCGGTCACCGCCGCGATGAGCGCCTCGGGACCCGTCGGCGTCGACAGGTCGCAGGGCTGGTCGGTGCCGTCGAGGTCGCTGGTGACGACGTCCCAGCCGTCGGCTTCGAGTCGCGGCACGATGCCGGCGGCGATGCTGTCGGGTCGGGCGGCACCGGTGATGAGCGCAAGGGGCATGGTTCGAGGGTAGTGCCTACTCCCGGTGGGCGACGATGTTGAAGACGTTGCCGTCGGGTGCCCGGACGAAGAAGCGCCGCACGCCCCACTCCTCGTCGGTGAGCGGGTGGACGATGTCGAACCCGCGATCGACCGCCTCGGCGTAGGCGGCGTCGACGTCGTCGACCTTGATCGAGACGGCCGCGTCGACCGGTGCGGTCGCGTCCGCGGTGACGACCTGGAGGTGCGCGCCCGTCTCGGGCGAGGTGAACCGGGCGACCCAGCCGAGGTTGAACTCCTCGGTCGCCAGCCCGAGGTAGGACGTGTAGAAGTCGCGCGCGGCGGCGATGTCGGCGACCGGCAGATCGGCGATGATGCTGTGGACTCTCATGGCTCCCCTTTCACCACTGATCGTGGTCGAAGACCTGGCAGAAGACGCTCGTCATCGCGTCGCTGAAGAGGACGAACTGGACCTCGGTGATCGTCTCCCAGCGCCCGCGGGCCCGCCCGTCGACGATGACGGCATGCGCCGCCTCGGCGACATCCCGCGGCGACCAGCCGTAGACCCCGCCGCCGATCGCCGGGAACGCCACCGAGGCGGCCCCGACCTCCTCGGCGACGTTGAGGCTCGATTCGAACGCCGACTCGAGGACCTCCGGGTCGGCCTCCCCGGCGTTCCGGTTCGGGCCGACGGTGTGGATGACCCACCGCGCCGGCAGCTCCCCCGCCTCGGTGGCCACGGCCTGGCCTGGGGGAAGACCGCGCGGCAGACTCGTCCGCCGCAGCTCCCTCGTCGCCTCGAGGAGAGCGGGTCCCGCCGCGCGGTGGATCGCCCCGTCGACGCCGCCTCCGCCGAGGAGACTCGAGTTCGCGGCGTTGACGATCGCGTCGACGCGCACCTCGGTGATATCGCCTTCGAGTACCGTGATCTTCATGGAGCGAGTCTAGTCAGGACGGTGGCGAATGTGCAGGCTTCTCGGATTCATCTCGCCGACCCCGGTGAGCGCGGCCGGACTGATCGGCCGCGCCCAGTGCCGGCAGTGGCAGGACCTCGGCCGACTCCACGACGACGGGTGGGGCACGGCGTGGATCGATCCGGCCACCGAGGCGCTCGACCGGTTCCGCACGCCCCACGAAGGCACGAACGACCCCCGTCTCACCGCGGCGCTCGACGATGCGGCGGCGCGCGGGCGGATCGTCCACCTGCGGATGGCGACGACGGGGATGGCCGACCTCGTCGAGAACACGCACCCGTTCCTCGCCGACGGCGTCGCGCTCGCACACAACGGGTCGATCCACCCGGTCGAGCAGCTGCGGGCGCAGGTCACCGAAGCCGAGATCGCGCGCATCGGCGGCACGACGGATTCGGCCCTCCTCTTCGCCCTCATCCTCCGGCGGGTCGATACCGGCGCCCCGCTCCTCGAGGCCGTCGTCGAGACGGTGCGCGAGATCCGCGCGGAGTTCGACCACCCGGGCATCAACCTGCTCGTCCTCACCCGGACCGGGCTCATCGTCGTCCATGCCACGCTCGGCACCGAGGTGCCCTATGCGAGCTTCGACACCAGTCAGACCGGCGGTCGGCTCCCGCTCGACCACCGCAGCCACTACTACCGGATGAGCTGGCAGCGCTTCGCGGACGGGGCGACGATCGTCACGAGCTCGGGACTCAGCCACACCGGGTGGAGCCGGATCGAGCAGAACACCGCGATGCGCCTGACCGTCGCCGACGGCGCGGAGACGATCGTGCGGCTGTGACCTACGCCTTCTGGACGGTGATCGTCCACGAGGCGTCGCCGGTCCGATCGAAGTGCGTGACCGGGTAGCCGTTCTCCGCCGCCCACTGGGGAATCGCCTCGGTGGCCTGGGTGCAGTCGAAGTTGATGACGAGTTCGTCACCGACGCTCAAGCCGCTGATCGCGTCCTTGGCCTCGACGAGGGGGAAGGGGCAGACGAGCCCGTTGGTCTCGAGGATCTGTTTCATGCTGTCCCGCTTCCTGCGGGCACCGGGGTGCTCGCTGCGCTGCGTGGTCTGATGGTGGCCTTCGCGGCGATGACGGCGCCGACGATCATGAAGAACGTCGCGACCCAGCCCTGGTATTCGAACTGTGCGGTCGAGACCATGGCGTTGCCGACGGTGCAGCCGCCGGCGATCGCCGCGCCGATGCCCATCCCGACGCCGCCGGCGATCGCCTTGAGCAGCGTCTCACGGTCGGGCACGCGGATCCGGAACTCCCCGGAGGCCTTCGCGGCGATGAACGAGCCGACGAGGATGCCGATGACGAGCATGACTCCCCAGTCGACGAGGGTGACGTCCCCGGTCGCGAAGTAGGTGACGAGGTTCGCCGAGGGGGTCGTGATGCCGAGCCCGGAGTTGCGTCCCGTCGCCGCCGACAGCGGCCAGGCGAGGGTGGCGATGACGCCGATGATCGCGGCCGTGGCGAACGGGTTCCACCGCTTCTCGAAGAGGAGGTGGGCCAGTCCGGTCCGCCGCGGGGGAAGCGTGGCCACCGGGGTGGTGAGCTTGCGGTTGTGGCGGATCGTCAGCCACACGGCGACGCCGGAGAGTGCGATCGCGAAGACCCACGGGCTCAGCCCGGTCGTCGCACTCAGGGTGCCGTCGGGGACGGTGATCGACCGCAGCCCTTCGGTGAGTCCCGCGGCCGGCCCGGTCTTCATGATCGCGGCGGTCAGGGCGAAGAAGATCAGCGCCATCCAACTGCCGACGAGTCCTTCGCCGACCCGGTAGTACGTGCCCGTGGCGCAGCCCCCGGCAAGGATCATCGAGGCCCCGAAGATCAGTCCGCCGAGGATGGAGGCCAGCCATGGGAACGCCGACTGCTCGAGGGTGATGATCCCGAGCGAGCTGAAGGAGGCGAGGCCGATCGCATGGACGGCGATGACGACGATGAGCGCGGAGAACCACCGGGTGTTGCCGGTGAGCGTGAGATCGCGGAAGGCGCCGGTGACGCAGAAGCGTCCGCGCTGCAGGACGAATCCGAGCAGCAGCCCGACGACGAGACCGGTGATGATCATGGATGGCCTTCCTGCCGATGTGCACCGGGGACCGTCCTGCGATGACGGGGCCCAGGTGTTGAGCATTGCAGTGCAGAACAGGCGATCCCAACCCGAGCGAGTTCGGCAAACACTAGCCCGCACCGCCCACTATTGTTGAGCAATCACTCTCGCCGCGTCAATGCCGCGTCATGTGTCGTCACCCACGGACGCCGTTGAATGAGAAAGTTGTCGCGCCGGTTTCGTGGTGCGGAGCACACTGAGGTGAACCCTGACAGGCAAGGAGGCCTCAGTGCCAGATCTCCACACCGATGTCGCGATCGTCGGCGCAGGACCCGCGGGCCTCATGCTCGCCCATCTCCTGCACGTCGCCGGCATCGATTCCGTCGTCGTCGACAATCGCAGCCATGACGACATCGCGACGACCCATCGCGCCGGCATCCTCGAGGCAGCCTCGGTGCGGATGCTCGAGACCCCGGGCATCGACTCCCGCGTCCACACCGCAGGCCATCGCCACGACGGCATCGACATCCGCGTCGACGGGGTCAGCCACCCTCTCGACTTCCCGGACCTCGTCGGCGAATCCGTGTGGCTCTACCCGCAGAACGAGATCTACGTCGACCTCGCCGCCGCCCGCGCCCGCACCGGACGACCGACGTTCCACGCGGTGACCGACACCCGCCTCGACGCCGTCGAATCGCAGTCCCCGCAGGTGCGCGCCGTCACCGACGACGGTGAGCCGCTCACCGTCACCGCCCGGTACGTCGTCGGCGCCGACGGCTCCCGCGGCCCCTCCCGGGCATCGATCCCCGAGACCACGCGCAGGCGGTTCTTCCACGAGTACCCGTTCGCATGGTTCGGGATCCTCTGTGAGGCGCCGCCGAGCCACGAGGTCCTCATCTACTCCCGCTCCGCACGCGGCTTCGCCCTGATCTCCCAGCGCAGCGACACCGTCCAGCGGATGTACTTCCAGGCCCCACCCGACACCGAGGTCGCCGACTGGTCCGACGACCGCATCTGGACCGAACTCCAGGCCCGCGTCGAGGGCCCCGACGGCTTCGCGCTCCGGACCGGTCCGATCATCGACAAGACGGTTCTGCCGTTCCGCTCGGCCGTGACCGAGCCGATGCAGCACGGCTCCCTCTTCCTCGCCGGCGACAGCGCCCACACCGTCCCCCCGACCGGGGCGAAGGGCCTCAACCTCGCCTTCGCCGACGTCGCGGTGCTCGCCCCCGCCCTCGTGCGCGCCCTGCAGGACTCCGACGCCGAGGCGCTCGCCCGGTACTCGGCGACCGCGACGAAGCGCGTCTGGAAGGCCCAGAACTTCTCGTACCAGATGACGAGGATGCTCCACACCGACCCCACCGCGGATCCCTTCGAAGCCCGCCGCAGCCTCGGCGAGCTCGATTCGATCCTCACCTCCGACCACGGCCGCCGGTACCTGGCCGAGTGCTACACCGGCTGGCCGCACACCACCACCATCCCCTGAAGAAGAGAGGTCAGACCATGAGCGCACAGAAGCTCTCCGGTCCCGACGACGCCGCCGAATCGCAGGCGACGCTGAGCGCGGAGATCAACGAGATCGGCCGCGAGTACGAAGACGCCGTGGCAGCCGGCGCCCCGGTCGAGACGCAGCCGCGACTCGACTACCCGCCCTACCGGTCCTCGCTGCTGCGGCACCCGACGAAGGATCCCCGCCACACCGACCCGGAGACGATCGAGCTGTACTCCCCGGCGTTCGGCCACCGGGACATCGGCACCCTCGAATCGGATCTGACGATCCAGGCCGGCGGGGAGCCGATCGGCGAGCGCATCCGCGTCACCGGCCGGGTCCTCGACGGCAACGGCCGGCCGGTCGCCGGTCAGCTCGTCGAGATCTGGCAGGCGAACTCCGCCGGCCGCTACATCCACAAACGCGACCAGCACCCGGCCCCCATCGACCCGAACTTCACCGGGGTCGGGCGCACCCTGACGGGACCGGACGGATCGTACTCGTTCACGACGATCAAACCCGGTCCCTACCCGTGGAAGAACCACCACAATGCGTGGCGGCCGGCCCACATCCACTTCTCGCTCTTCGGCACCGAGTTCACGCAGCGGATGGTCACGCAGATGTACTTCCCCGGTGACCCGCTCTTCGCCCTCGACCCGATCTTCCAGTCGATCACCGACGAGAAGGCGCGCGAGCGCCTCGTGGCCACCTACGACCACGACATCACCGAACACGAATTCCTCATGGGCTACTCGTGGGACATCGTCCTCACGGGAGCCGAGCGGACCTGGATGGAAGAGGACGACGATGCCTGAGACCGAGTACACCGCCACCCCCGGCCAGACCGTGGGACCCTTCTACGGCTACGCCCTGCCCTACCCGGGCGACAGCGCGCTCGTCCCGCCGGCAGCGGCCAACGCCGTGCAGCTGGCCGGAGTCGTCTACGACGGCGCGGGGGTGCCCGTGCCCGATGCGATCCTCGAGATCTGGCAGCCGGACGAGACCGGCACGGTCTCCCGGGCGACGGGGTCGCTGCGCCGTGACGGCTTCACGTTCACCGGGTTCGGGCGCGCCGCCTGCGACCCCGAGGGCCGGTTCAGCTTCTCGACCGTCGTCCCCGGCCCCACCGAGGCGGGCAAGGCCGCCTTCATCAGCGTCGTCGTCTTCGCCCGCGGCCTGCTCAACCGGCTCTTCACCCGGGTCTACATCCCCGGTGACGCCGAGGCGCTGGCCGCCGATCCGCTGCTGTCCTCCCTCGACCCGGCCGAGCGGGAGCGTCTCATCGCGACCCGGGAGGCTGACGGGACGCTGCGTTTCGACATACGGTTGCAGGGAGAGGACGAGACCCCGTTCCTCCGGTTCCCCGGCCACACCGACTGAGATGGCCGTCGACCGAGACTGAGACGACACCGACTGAGACGACAGAGGAGACTGCATGAGCCGCACCCGGCTGCTCTTCGCCCCCGGCGATCTTCGCGGCGCCGACAGCGTCGACGATGCGGCGCTCGTCGGGGCGATCGGCGAGGTTGAGAGCGCGTGGGTGACCGCGCAGGCGGCGGCCGGTCTCGTCTCCGCGGAGACGCGGACCGCGGTCACCGGGGCCGTCGATGCCGTGACGTGGGACCTCCAGGCCGATGCGGAGGCGCTGGCAGGCCTGGCCGCCGACGCCGAATCCGGCGGCAATCCCGTCATCCCGTTCCTCACCCGGGTGCGCGCCCGCCTCACTCCCGAGGCGGGCCGTGCCCTCCACCGGGGGCTGACGAGCCAGGATGTCATGGACTCCGCGCTCGGCCTCCTCGTCACCCGCACGATCGCCGAGACCCGGGCGCGTCTCGACGTCATCACCGAGGCGCTCCGCTCCCTCTCCGAGGCCCATGCCGACACCCTGTGCCTGGCCCGCACCCTCACCCAGCCGGCGCTGCCGACGACGTTCGGTCTGCGGGTTGCGACGTGGGCGGCGGAGGTCGCCGAGGTCGCCGCTCTCACGCCCCGCAGCGACGCCGTCCAGGTCGGCGGGGCCGCCGGCACGCGCGCGGCGATCCGGGAGTTCGCCGGGGACCGCACCGAGGCGCTGCTGCGGGAGTTCGAGGTCCAGCTGCGCGGACCCGACGCCGCCCTCTCCCCCACCCCCGTTCCCTGGCACACCGACCGGGTCCGCGTCCTGACCTGGGCGACCCATTTCACCCAGTGCGTGGGTGTGGGCTCCTCGATCGCGCGCAACGTCCTCATCGGCACCCGCCCCGAGGTCGGGGAACTCGCCCTCGCCGCGACCGGCGGCTCCTCGGCGATGCCGCAGAAGACCAACCCGACCGTCGCCGTCCTCCTCCACCGCAACGGCATGCGCGCCCCGGGCCTGCTCGCCACGGTCGCGACGACCGGCGCCGCGGCCGTCGAGGAGCGCTCCGACGGCGCCTGGCATGCCGAATGGCCGGCCCTGTCCGCGCTCATGGTCCTCGCCCTGTCCTCCCTGGCCCTCCTCGAGGAGATGGCCACCGGACTGAGCGCCCGCCCCGAGGCGATGCGCCGCAACCTCGACGCCGCCGGTCCCGGCATCTACGGCGAGAAGCTCACGATCGTCTTCGGCGACCGCCTGTCGAAGGACGCGATCACGGAGATCCTCTCCGGTTCCGGCGACCCCGCCGAGCGCCTCGGCGCCGCCCTCTCCGCGACCCCCGGGCCGGTCCCCGACCCCGCGGAGCTGGAGGGATTCTTCGCACCGTCGTCCTACCTCGGCGAGGCCGAGGGCATCCGGGAGACGATCATCCGCACGACCGACCCGACCACCCCCTGACGAAAGCGACCACCGTGGAACTCACCGCCTCAGTCCTCACGACCCCGACCGCCCCCGTTGCCCGGGTCGTCATCGCCCTGCCCTCGCTCGGCACCTCGGTGGGCGCGCTGTGGCAGCAGGCGGCGAGCGCCCTGGCCGACATCGCCCCCGACACCGCGGTCATCGGCATCGACCTGCCCGGTCACGGTCGCTCCCCCGCCCTCGACGTGGGGGCCGGAGCGTCGCGCTCGGAGGTTCCCCGGGTCTCGATGGCCGATCTCGCCGAGGCGGTGCTCACGACAGTCGACCGTGTCCTTCCCGATGTCGTCGGCGACTCGGAGGTGGCCGTGTCGCTGGCCGGGGACTCGATCGGCGGTGCCATCGCCCTCCAGCTCGCCCTCGATCATCCGGAGCGGTTCGAACGGGCGGCGGTGTTCTGCACCGGGGCGAAGATCGGCGAAGCCCCGGGCTGGGAGGAGCGCGCGGAGACCGTCGCGATCTCCGGAACCCCGACGCAGGTCATCGGATCGGCCGAACGGTGGTTCGGCCCCGGATTCATGGAACGCGAACCCGAGGCCTCGGCGGCACTCCTCCATTCCCTCCAGGATGCCGACCGCTTCTCCTACGCCGCGCTCTGCTACACGCTCGCCGACTTCGACATCCGGGGGCGCCTGTCCGAGATCGGCCTGCCGCTGCTCGCCGTCGCCGGTGAGCACGACACTCCGACCCCGCCGACGAAGCTCGCCGAGATCGCCAATGCCGTCCCCGGTGCGCTCCTCGAGATCATCGAGGGAGCCGCCCACCTCGTCCCGATCGAGGCGCCCGTCGTCACCGCGGGACTCCTCTCCGACTTCCTCGCCGGCCGCGGCACGAGCGGGACAGAGACCGGGGCGGCTGCCGATGTGCCCCGGCCGACAGCCTCGGGACCGCGTGACGCCGACCGCGACGCCGTGTGGGAGGCGGGGATGGGAGTGCGCCGCGAGGTCCTCTCCGATGCCCACGTCGACCGGGCGAACGCCGCGATCACGGACTTCACCGCCGACTTCCAAGACCTCATCACCCGCTTCGCGTGGGGTGAGATCTGGACGCGGCCGGGCCTCGACCGGCGGATGCGCTCGGCGATCACGCTCACGGCGATGATCGCCGGTGGACACGAGGCGGAACTGAAGATGCACGTCAAGGCCGCGCTGCGCAACGGGCTCAGCCGCGACGAGGTCAAGGAGATCCTCCTCCAGTCCGCGATCTACTGCTCGGTGCCCTCGGCCAACACCGCCTTCGCCGTCGCCGCAGAGGCTCTCGCCGAGGTCGACGCCGACGGTCTCGACTGACCCGGCGCGCTCAGGCGCCGTCCGCGGCGGCGCCATCCTTGGCCGCGCCGTCCTTGGCCGCACCGTCCTTGGCCGCACCGTCCTTGGCCGCGACCTCGAGGTACTGGGCTGAGAGCATCCGGTAGGCGCGGGTGCCGAAGGCGGCGAGAGCGAGGACGATCGAGACGATGCCCGTCCACAGGAAGACGAGCGCGATGCCGCGCACGTCCCCCTCGCCGAGCAGCCAGCCCCAGCGGTCGGCGCCCGCATCGGTGCGCATGTACGGGATGACCCAGAACTCCGCGATCGGGGCGATGAGGAACGCGGTGATCGGCGCCGAGGCCGCCTCGAACGTCATGGCGAAGCCGAACACGCGGCCCTGCTGACGGAACGGCACGACCCGCTGGATGACCGTCTGCTCGGCGGCCTCGATGACCGGCAGCATGAGGAAGAAGCCCCACAGTCCGAGGCCGTAGAGGAGCCAGGACTCGCGCAGTGCGAAGACCGCGCCGAGCAGTCCGATGAGGCAGCAGAAGAGGAGCATCGTGCGGATCGGGTTGCGCCCGAGACCGAACTTCGCGACGAGTCCGCCGCCGATCATGAACCCGGTCGAGACCACGGCCAGGGCGATGCCCCAGGCCTGAGCGGACCCGAAGACCTCGATCCCGTAGGGGTCGGTGAGCGCCATGTAGACGCCGCCGACGAGGTTGTTGAGCGTCGTGAAGAGCACGAGCGCGAAGAGCCCGGGGGCGGCGAGGACCGCGGCGAGGCCGCCGCGGATGTCGACCCAGCCCGGCTGCCCCGCGGAGGCGACGATGACCGGCTCGGGGATCCGCAGGGTGAGGAGGTGGAGGAGGGAGAGGCCGATGAGGACGACGGCGATGGCGATCGACCAGCCCATCCCGAGGAACCCGACGGCGAGTCCGCTGAAGACGCTCGTGACGAGGAAGCCGAGCCCCTGGACGGTGCCGACGAGGCCGTTCGCGTTGGCGCGCTTGGGCCCGGGCACGAGCAGGGACACGGTCGTCGACAGGGCGATGCCGCGCAGCTGCTCGACGACGGCCCCGGCGAGCATGACGATGCTGAAGATCCAGAACCACGGTCCGCCGATGTCGAGGAGGATCGCATTCGGCACCGCCAGGTAGATGAGCCCGGTGACGGCGAAGAGGACGAGCGTGCCGGCCGTGGCGACGACCATGACCCGAAGCTTGCGGAACCGGTCGACGACGGTGCCGAAGAACATCGAGAAGAGAGCGACGAGGAGCATGTACGCCCCGCCGATGACCCCGGTGGCGAGCACCGATCGGGTCTCGAGGTAGACCCAGAAGGTCAGGGCGAACCAGAGGAAGCTCGTCGTGACGTTGGCGATGGCAGTGTTGACGAGGACATGGAGGAACGTCCGCTGTCCGCCCGGCGGCGGTTCGGGGTCAGCCGCATGGGGATCGTCGCTCATCACCGTCATGTCTCTCACAGTAGCCCGGCGCACTGACATGGGACCGATCACATTGTGACGGCGCGGACTACCGGTGCCCGGTCGCGGGCACTAGGCTGGTGCGGTTGCCGCGGCCGCCCTGCCGTCGGTGAGAATCCGCACCCCATCCCAGAGGACAGCCATGAGCGATGCGCCCGTGCCCCGCCGGACCTACAAATTCGCCGTCTTCGCCCTCGCGATCGGCGCGTTCGGGATCGGCGTCACAGAGTTCGCCACGATGGGTCTCCTCCCGCAGATCGCCGCCGAGCTGCGCATCACCGTCCCGCAGGCCGGGCATGCGGTGTCCCTCTACGCCCTCGGCGTCGTCGTCGGCGCCCCGCTCATCACGACGATCGCCGCGCACATGGACCGCAAGCTCCTGCTCCTGTGCCTCATGGGACTCTTCGCCCTCGGCAATGTCGCCTCGATGCTCGCGCCGAATGCGGCGCTGTTCAACATCGCCCGCTTCGTCAGCGGCCTCCCCCACGGCGCCTACCTCGGCATCGGCGCGATCGTCGCGGCCTCGCTCGTGCCGGTGGGCCGCCGCGGCCGGGCGATGGCGAGGGTCATGCTCGGTCTGACGATCGCGAACATCGTCGGCGTGCCCGTCGCCGCGGCCCTCGGCAACGCCTTCGGCTGGCGCAGCGCCTATGCGCTCGTCGCCGCGCTCGGCATCCTCACCGTCATCATGGTCGCCATCGCAGTGCCCACGGTGAGACTCTCCCAAGCACCCTCGGCCCGCGGGGAGATGAAAGCCCTGGCGCGGCCGCAGATCATCCTCACGCTGCTCGCCGGTTCGATCGGCTTCGGCGGCATGTTCGCCGTCTACACCTACATCACCCCGACGATGACCGAGGTCGCCCATGTCCCGGAGACCGCGATCCCGTGGGTGCTCGCCGTCTACGGTCTCGGCATGACGGCGGGTTCGCTCATCGCCGGTCCGCTCGTCGACAAGTCGATCGAACGGTCGGGCACCGGCGGCATGATCCTCTCCGCTCTCGTCCTCGCCGCGTTCGGGGCGTTCACGGAGAACGCCGCGGTCGCGATCGTCGCGCTCTTCTTCATCGGCATCGCAGGGTCCATGATCACGACCTCTCTGCAGATGCGGCTGCTGCGCGATTCGACCGACGCCCCGAGTCTCTCGGCGGCGATGAACCACGCGGCGTTCAATCTCGCCAACGCCCTCGGCGCGTGGCTCGGCGGCATCGTCATCACCGCCGGTCTCGGCTATCGGGCACCCGCGTGGGTGGGGGTGGGCCTGTGCATCGCCGGTCTCATCGTGCTGACGATCGCGATCGTCCTGCGCCGGAAGGGCCCGGCCGCGTCGTCGAGCCGGACGACGCTCGACCTGTGATCCTCCGCGCCCCGGCCGGCGATCTCAATTTCTGAGACACAGGCTGTGCGCCTGCTGAGACGAGCGTAGTGTCGGTCCGTCCACACGAGCACGACTGCCCGTCTTCACCACCACAGCGGAGCACAGAGAACATGTCCACCGAAACACAGCCGGACGGCGCGCCCGCGCAGTCCGCAGCCGAGTCCGAGGCGATCGCGGCGACGAGGAAGAACAACACGCGCGGCAAGGTGCTGAGCGCCTCGATGGTCGGCACGACCATCGAGTTCTTCGACTTCTACGCCTACGCGACGGCGTCCTCACTCGTCTTCCCCGCCCTCTTCTTCCCCAACCAGACCTCGACGACGCAGCTGCTGAGCTCGTTCGCGATCTTCGGCGTCGCCTTCGTCGCCCGCCCCGTCGGGTCGATCATCTTCGGTCACTTCGGCGACCGCATCGGCCGGAAGAAGACGCTCATCGCGTCCCTGCTCATCATGGGCATCGGCACGTTCCTCATCGGCCTCCTCCCCACCGCCGAGACCCCCGGCTGGGTCGTCCTCGCCCCGCTCCTCCTCGTCCTCCTCCGCTTCTCCCAGGGCGTGGGCCTCGGCGGCGAATGGTCGGGCGCGGCGCTGCTGGCGACGGAGAACGCGCCCAAGGGCAAGCGCGCGATCTGGGGAACATTCCCGCAGCTCGGCGCGCCCGTCGGGTTCATCCTCGCCAACCTCCTCTTCGTCGGCCTCAACTCGTGGCTCTCGCCCGAGGCGTTCCTCGCGTGGGGCTGGCGGATCCCGTTCCTCCTCTCGGCCCTCCTCGTCGCCGTCGGCCTCTACGTCCGGCTCTCGCTCATGGAGACCCCGGCGTTCCAACTCGTCGAGCAGCGCCAGCAGATCTCCCGGGCCCCGATCGGCCGCGTCTTCACCGGCAGCTGGCTGCCGTTGCTGCTCGGCACGTTCATCATGCTCGCGACCTACGTCATCTTCTACTTCATGACCGCGTTCACGCTCACGTACGGCACGTCCCCGGCGACGGTGGAGCAGGCGGAGACCGCCGCCGAGGCGGCCGGCAAGCCCTTCGATCCCGCGGGCTTCGTCGCGGGGCTCGGTTATGAGAAGAACGAGTTCCTCACCTACCTCATCATCGGCGTCGTGTTCTTCGGCATCTTCACCGTCGTCTCCGGACCGCTCGCGGAGAAGCTCGGACGCCGGAAGATGCTCATGGGCGTCACGGTGCTCATCGCCGTCTACGGGCTCGCCGTCAACGTGCTCTTCAACGCGGGCACCGTCGGCGTCGTCGCCGCCCTCATCATCGGCTTCACCCTCATGGGTCTGACGTTCGGGCCGATGGCCGCGTACCTGCCCGAGCTCTTCCCCGCCAACGTCCGCTACACGGGTTCGGCGGTGTCGTACAACATGGCCAGCGTCATCGGCGCCGGTCCCGCACCGTTCGCGATGGTCGCGCTGTGGCAGGCCGAGGGAGGCACGATCTTCTGGTGCGGCCTCTACATCGTCGCCGCCGCGTTCCTCACGTTCGTCGCGCTCTACTTCGCGAAGGAGACCGCGGACCTCGACATCGAGGCCGAACTGAGCTGAGTCCCGACCCAGCCGAACGCAGAGCTGAACTCAGCAGAGCAACAGCCAACGCCGAGGTGGACCCGCAGGTCCGCCTCGGCGCTTCGTGCAACGGTTTGGCAACGACCACCTCGGCGAGGGCCGACGAAACATCGATGTGACACAGGACACGGTACGATTCCTCACAGATGCCGCTCAGAATTCGGTTGCTGAGCGGCGCACATGCGTGTGACATCGCCGTCACCGACGATCTGGGAGGATCCATGAAACGACGCTTGACCATGGCCGCCGTGGCCGCTGGCGCTCTCTTCGCCCTGTCCGCATGCGGAGGTGGAGGATCGGGTTCGGAACCGACGGCCGAGGGCGGGGTTCCCCTCGTCAGCGAAGGACAGCTCACCGTCTGCTCCGACATTCCCTACGAGCCGTTCGAGTTCGTCGAGAACGGCGAGAACGTCGGCTTCGACATCGACCTCGCCCAGGGCCTGGCCGACGACCTCGGCGTCGAGCTCAACGTCATCACGACCGCCTTCGAGGCCATCCAGTCCGGGTCGGCGCTCGACACCGCTCAGTGCGACATCGCCCTGTCGGGCATGTCGATCACGGAGGACCGGAAGACGAAGATGGACTTCTCCGCGCCGTACCTCAAGGACAACCTCGGGCTCATGGCGACGAAGGAGTCCGGCATCAAGGGAATCGCCGACGTCAAGGGCAAGGAGGTCGGCGTGCAGCAGGCGACGACCGGTGAGACCTATGCCCAGGACAACGGCGCCACACCCGTCCAGTTCGAGGATTCGGGGCTGATGACCCAGGCGATCCAGACCGGTCAGGTCGATTCGGTGATCGGCAACATCTCCATCATCTCCACCGCCGTCGCCGCTGACGACAACCTCGTCTTCGTCGAGGAGTACGACACCGGCGAGGTCCTCGGCGCCGCGGTGAAGAAGGGCAATCAGCCGATGCTCGACGCCTTCGGCACGACGATGCAGCGCCTCTACTCCGACGGCGCCTACGACGCCGCCGTCGACAAGTGGTTCGGCGACGTCGCCGATGCCGCGCGGATCCCCGAAGCGGATCGGGCGGCGACGACTCCCTGACGTCCGTCCACGAGGCCCGGTCGGCGTGATGCCGGCCGGGCCTCGGCAGGTTCCCGTTCACCGACACCGCATGCGGCCCACCCCGCCGGATGCATGAGGGCTCCTCACATCGGGCCCAGAATTCTGGAGGCACTTTGGCTCTCAGCGTGCGCCAGCGCGAGCGAACATCCCGCGGCATCCAATACGGCATCCTCATCGTCGCCGTCCTTCTCGCCGTCTTCCTCGCCGACTGGCAGACGATCTACCTCAAGTTCTTCAATCCCGACGTGATCGCGGCGCAGTTCCCCGAGATCATCACGACTGCGCTCGTCAACACGATCATCTACACGGCGCTCGGGTTCGTGCTCGCGCTGTCGCTCGGGATCCTCCTCGCGCTGATGAAGATCTCGTCGGTCGCTCCCTACCGGTGGATCGCGACGGCCTACATCGAGCTCTTCCGCGGCGTGCCCGCCCTTCTCGTCTTCCTCGCGTTCGGCTATGCGGTGCCCTACGCGTTCGGCATCCGGATGGACACCTATGTCACAGTGATGCTCGCGCTCGGCATCGTCGAGTCCGCCTACATCGCCGAGACGATCCGCGCCGGGCTCCAGGCCGTGCCGAAGGGCCAGTACGAGGCGGCGCGGTCGCTGGGCATGTCCCACACGCGGGCGATGGTCACGATCGTCATCCCGCAGGCGTTCCGCATCATCCTGCCGCCGCTGACGAACGAGATCATCCTCATGACGAAGGATTCCTCGCTCATCTACATCCTCGGACTCACCGCCTCCCAGTACGAGCTGACGAAGTTCGGCAGAGAGGCGATCTCCAATCCGGAGGCGGGGCTGACACCGCTCGTCGTCGCCGGTGTCTGCTATCTCGTCATCACGGTCCCGTTGGGGATCCTCGCCCGGCGCTTCGAGTCGCGCACCGCCAAGATCAAGAAGTAGGACGATATGTCGATTGCATCGAAACCGACCGAGGACATCCACGCCGAAGGGTGCACGATCACCGGCCTGCACAAGTCCTACGACGATGTCGAGGTGCTCAAGGGCATCGATCTCGACGTCAAGCCGGGTCAGGTGGTCTGCCTCATCGGACCCTCAGGATCCGGGAAGTCGACCCTGCTGCGCTGCGTCAATCTGCTCGAGCAGCCCAACGCCGGGACGATCACCGTCGCGGGCTACGACGCGACGGACCCCGATGTGGAGATCAACAGTCTGCGCCGGCATGTCGGCATGGTGTTCCAGGCATTCAACCTCTTCCCGCACCTGACGGTCATGGACAACTGCACGATCTCGCAGCGCCGGGTGCTCAAGAGGGGCAGGGCGGAAGCGGAGCGGATCGCCCTCGACCGCCTCGCACAGGTGGGGTTGGAGGGCTTCGCCGAGCGCTACCCCGATCAGCTCTCCGGCGGCCAGCAGCAGCGCGTCGCGATCGCCCGCGCGCTCGCGATGGACCCCAACCTCATGCTCTTCGACGAACCGACCTCGGCGCTCGACCCGGAGACCGTGGGCGATGTCCTTCAGGTCATGCGTCGCCTCGCCGAGGCGGGGATGACGATGGTCGTCGTCACCCACGAGATGGAGTTCGCCCGCCAGGTCGCCGATCGTGTCGTCTTCATGGACGGCGGGGTCGTCGTCGAGGAGGGCCCGGCCAGGGACGTCATCGGCAATCCGCAGGAGCAGCGGACGAAGGACTTCCTCTCTCGCGTCCTCCACCCGGGACAGCTGGAGTAGCAGTCGTGAGCAGCTGGGATCCGACGAGTCAGGGCGTCCTCGCGTTGTCGTCGGGTCGATTGGTTCGGGGGCGCTCCCTGGCGCGGTCGAGACGCGTTGCTGCAGATGACCGACCGGACGCCGCGGACTTCGAGCTCATCCTCCTCGGCCGGCAGCGCGAGTTCGAGTCGGAGACGCATGGTCCCGCGCCAGCGATGGATCTGCGGTGGGTGGCGTGGCCCGATTTCGCCCTGCCGAAGGACCGGGACGATGCCGCGGATGCGTTCGTCGAGTGCTGGAGGCGAGCGGAGTTCGAACGCGTCGGCGTCGCCTGCAGCGGTGGGCGCGGGCGCACCGGGACCGCACTGGCCTGCCTGGCAGTCCTCGACGGAGTGACTCCCACCGAGGCGGTCGCCTTCGTCCGCACCCACTACGATGTCCGCGCCGTCGAGACCCCGTGGCAGCGCCGCTTCGTCGAGCGATTCGACCTCAATGGCACCGACTGACGCCGAGGCCACCACTTAACGCCGAGACCTCCGGGCAGAAGTGGCGGTCTCGATTCCAAGTGGTGATCTCGATGAGGCAAGCGCTTTGAGCTCGGCCTTGATCTCCATGAACGGCTGGGCGCGGAAGAGGTCTCCCCATACGAGGTTGAACACTCGCAGTCCGGAGTTGAGCAGCTTCATGTGACGTTCGTGGTTCTTCGCACTCGCCCGGTCGGGCCCGCCCTCGTTGAGGAAGTACTTCCCCAGCCCGTGGAACTCGACGACGAGCGGCAGAGTCTCGTGCCGGAAGTCGTTGCGGGCGATCCAGGAGCCGCTGGCATCAAACGAGTCGACCTGCGTAATCATGCCGGTGATTCCGAAGCGGTGGAACCTGACCGCGCACAGCGCCTCGCCCGCTGATTCGTGCAGCGGGCTCGCCAGCTCAAGCGCCAGCTGTGCGTTCCTGCACCCCCTGCCGCCGAGGCGGATACCGCTCTCGAGTGACGTCTTTGACACCTTCCCCTCGCGCAGAGCCTGGGAGATGAAGGGGACCGAGACATCGCTCGGATAGTCGTGGGCAAGGTCGAGGAGCGTCCGCCTCATCGACGTCACGGGAAGGTCGCCGACGCGGGCGCGATCGTCAGGCCCGACTTCACGATTCCGGTAGTGGACCGTCTGCTTCCTCTTCCCATACCCGGACCGGATGAGCTCGGCCGCTGTCGTCGTGGGAAACGGCGGATCGAGTCCGTGGATGATGGCTGCCGAGACGTGGGAGAAGAAGCTCCCCGGAAGCAGTTCCCGCGCGTAGGAGCGGATGAGCGTCTTGAGCTGCTCCGTGCTGTCACGGATGTCCCCGAAGGTCTGCGGGTACGGATGTCCCGACGCTTCATGGATCTCGTGGAGGACCTCATGGGCCGTGTTCTCGCATGGCTTCTTGAGCACGAACCAGCCGCGGCGGATCCTGCCGATGCACTCGTCGAACGTGTCGGCCCCGACGCCGAGGTCGCGCAACTCACTCGAGCTGAACACAGTGACCATGAACTCACAATAGCTATCAAACAGCTTCAAATGAATGCAAGCACCACATAAATTTTCTAAGCCACCATCGAGACGACCACTTCGCATCGAGACCGCCGGGCAGAAGTGGCGGTCTCGATGCCAAGCGGTGGTCTCGGCAAATCAGTGATTCACAGCCATCCGCGTCATCGTCACCCCTGAGTCGCCGACCGCGCCCGCGTGGACTTCCTCGAAGCCAGCACGCTCGTAGAGTCCGTGGTTGTTCGGGTTCGTCGTCTCCAGCCATGCGCCCTCGGCACCGAACTCGCGAAGGCCGGCCTCGATGAGTGCCGTCCCGATTCCCTCCCCTCGACGATCGGCAGTCACTGCCAGATCGTGGAGATACGGGCCGCTCGGCAGCGCCGAGTCTCCGCGAGCCTCACGCATCCCTTCCGCGAGCGCTCTCAGCTTGTCTCCCAAGAGCAGCCGCGCGATACCGGACGCACTGGGCAGAGTCAGTCCTGGAGAGCCCTTGTCGGGGATGCGCCACACGGCGACACCGACGACCGCGCCCTCATCGACAGCGACATGCCCGGCGCTCCGAGCGGCATAGGATTCGACACTCGGCCAGTAGAAGGTCGCAATCGCGTCAAGGCGTTCACTGGCCTCCCACTGCTCGGCAGGAAAGAGCCACTCGAGGAGGGGGTCCGCGGCGAAGGCACGAGTGATCGTCGTGCGCGCTGCCGCAGCGTGCGACGCGTCAATCCGCGTGTACTCCATGGTGCTCATGGGTCTCCTTCCTCATCGAGACCACCACTTAACGCCGAGACCACCGGTTATAAGCGGCGATCTCGGCGCGGAGTGGTCGTCTCGGCGGCGGAGGCGTCAGGTGCCGCCTCAGCGGCCGCTGTGCTCCGCGATGATCTGGTCCGACGCCTTCTCGCTGACCATGTAGACGGCGCTGGCGATGAAGTAGCCGGGGATGTCGGGGAAGACACTCGCGTCGACGACGCGCAGGCCCTCGACACCCCGCACCCGCAGGTCCCCGTCGAGCACCGCCAGCGGATCGTCAGCGGTGCCGATCTTCGCGGTGCCGCACGCATGGTGGCCCCAGGCCTCGGCCATGACGTGATCGCGCAGCTTCTCCCGGGTGTCCGCCTCGGCGCCGGGGACGAGCTCGCGGACGATGCGGGTGTTCTCGATGTTCGAGGCGATCTCCCGCGCGAGCTCGATCCCGTCGACGACGCCGTCGAGGTCGGTCTCCCAGCCCTCGGACCCCTCGTCGAAATACCGCATCCGGATGTCGGGGACATCCCGCGGATCGGCCGAGCGCAGCCGCACGGACCCGGCACGGTCCCGTGTCCAGCCCTTGAGCACGAGGAGGCTCATCCGGTTGTGGTGGGGCTTCGCGTCGTACGAGTAGTTCGGGTAGTACCCGTGGAAGTCCGCGGCGAGGGAGAAGACGATGACATCGGTGCCGTCATCGGAGGCGGCACTCGTGCGGGCGACGAGGGCCGCGAGCGACCCGTTCGTCGAATACGGGCCGCCGCGGTCGTCCTTCCACTCCTTCATGAGGTGGTCATCGGGTTCGCCCGGTGCGGGCAGGTCGAGCGTCGACCCGTCGAAGATCGGGAAGTCGGCGTCGAGCTCGTTGACGACCGAGACCTCGTAGCGGTCGTGGAGGTTCTCCCCCACCCCCGGCAGATCGACGACGACGGGGATGCCGAGCTCCTGCAGCTCGGCGGCCGGACCGATCCCGGAGAGCTTGAGCAGCTGCGGGGTGTTGAACGCCCCGCCGGCGATGATCACCTCGCGGCGGGCGCGCACGATGCGGGCCGCCGGCGACGCCTCCGCGGACCGGCGCGCCTCCGGGGTCGCCCGGTAGAGCCCGGCACCGGGCAGGTATTCGATCCCGACGGCCCGGGTGCCCTCGAGGACCACCCGCGTGGCCAGCGCATCCTCGATGATCGTCAGGTTCTCCGGGTGAGCATCCCGCGCAGCGAGCAGCCGTTCCCGGGCGCCGTTGCGGTGCCCACCGCCGGCGGCGACGGGCACGAACGACATGCCCTGGTACTCCGGCGGGGTGTCGGCGGCGTTGATGTCACGCGGCAGGGACACCTCGGCGGGGATGTCGAACCTCTCCCGGCTCGTCGCCTCGGTGGCGTTGATGATGTCGAGGAACCGCGGTTCGCGACCGGCGATCGCCGGATCCGCCCGGGTCGTCGGCAGCCATCCGCCGTGCCCGTGGTGCGCCTTCTGGTCGCGCTCGGCCTCGGTGTCGCCGGGCAGGGGACGGGCGTCGACGCCCTGCCAGTCCTCGATGCGCTCGAAGATCGTCCGCATGTGCGCACTGCCCCAGGTCTCGTCCCCGGTCAGCGACGCCAGGGCATCCCAGTCCCGCGGATGCGGAGCGATGTGGACGAGGGCGCTGACCGCGGTACTGCCGCCGAGCGTGCTGCCCCGCGGATAGAGGATCCCGCCCTCCTCGTCGACCCACTTCGAATCCCGCGCTCCGCGGTCGGGATCGTCGTAGTGGGAGACGAAGAAGTTCCACACCATGTCGACGTCCTCGCTGGCATAGGCCTGCATGACGGGGATGTCGTAGTACCGGCACCGGTGATCGCGGCCGGCCTCGAGGACGACGACGCTGAACCCCGCCGCGGCGAGGTTCGCGGCGAGCGGTCCGCCGCCCGCCCCCGACCCGACGACGACGAAATCGGCGGTTGTCTCAGGGGCTGCGGTGTCCGTCACTGGAGGTAGTTCTCGACTTCGCTGACGGGACGCTCCTTCGCGAGGTTGGGATCGCGTCCGGCATCGCGCTCCCCCTGCCGCTGGCGGAGGAGATCCCAGAGCTGATCGAGCTCGCCCTCGAGCTGGGCGATGCGCTGGTGCTCCTGCTCCTCGGTGATCTCACCGGCACCGAGGCGGCGGCGCAGTTCGCGCTCCTCCTCGACGGCGTCGTTGATCTGCTGATGGATCGACTTGTCACTGGCCATGACGGAACCTTTCGTGGGTGGGGGCGCTCAGCGGTGGACCTTGTCCATCCAGTCCGCGGGAACGCGGCCTGCGGGCCCGGGCACCGGCTGGGATGCGGGGTGAGACTCCGGCGGCGCGAGCTCGGGTCCGTCGAAGACCTGCTCGGTGCGGAAGTCGTAGAACCACGTCTCGCCCGGCTCGTAGCTGCGGATGACCGGGTGCGAGGTCTCCGCGGCGTGCTTGCTCGCATGCTGCGACGGGGAGGTGTCGCAGCACCCGATGTGACCGCAGGCCGCGCATCGGCGCAGGTGCACCCACCAGCCGCCCGTGGCTTCGCATTCGACGCATCCGGGTCCCGAGGGCGGAACCGCGGTGTCGATGTCTCCGGGTTCGAGTTGAATGTCCATGCACCGAGTATGGCACAAGTCACACTGGTTTCAGCCGGTCGTCTCCGCCTCTCCGGCGACCTCCGCGAGGATGACCCGATAGCCCAGGCGCGCGTCGTAGCCGTGGATCTCCCGGGTGTCGAGCGCGGACATGAAGTCGAGCACCTCGGCGGTGATGACCTGACCGGGCACGAGCACCGGGAAGCCGGGCGGGTACGGGGTGACGAACCCGGCCGAGACGGGGGTCTCCCCGGCGTCGACGCGGCGGCGCAGCTCGTGCGGGAGGACGTACTCGACCGACTTCTGCCGCAGACCCGCGTAGTACGCGGACCGCAGATCCCCGTCGGGCAGCTGCGCCTCGGGGTCCTCGGCGGGCACCTCGGCGGCGTATTCCGGGGCGAAGGCGCTGAAGTCGGGCAGCGGCGGCATCACGGCGGCGAGTTCCGTCGCTGCGTTCGCCCGGGTGAGCGCGTGCGGGTCGGAGAACTTCTCGGCGATCTTGACGAGCACCTCGATGAGGTAGGCGACGGCCGACCGGGAGGTGCCGATGTTCGTCATGAAGAGCACGGTGTTCCGGCTCGTCTTGTTGACCTGGATCCCGTAGCGGTCCATGAGGTATTCGTGTTTGAACGTGTCCCCGTCGACGCCGGTGCCGGTGATCTCGATGGTGATCCGGCTCGGGTCGACGACGAACTCGTCCGTCGTCCACGCGCTCCAGAACGTCCCGAGGCCGTCGCGCAGCGGCATCGACCGCGTCGTCTCCCGGTATTCGGCGGGGATGAGGTCCTTGGCGGTGAGCACGCGGAACGTCTTCTTCAAAAGCGGGTGCCGGGCCACCGCCGAGGCAAGGCTGACGGCGAGGTCGAGCTGCTTCTGGACGAGCGCGAAGCCCTCCATCTCGACCTGCCGGCGACCGAGGTCGAGGGAGGCGAGGATCTGATAGTTCGGCGACGTCGAGGTGTGCGTCATGTACGCCTCGTGGAAGGCCTCCTCGGCGCCGGCTCCGAACTCCTGATCGTAGACGTGGATCATCGACCCCTGCCGCAGCGCGGTCAGGGTCTTGTGCGTCGACTGCGTCGCATACACCCGGATCGTCGCATCCGGCGGGGCGAGCAGGGTCTCGTTCAGCCACACCTCGTCCGGCGCCGGCTCCCCGGTGACCGGATCGAACAGCCGCTTCCGCTGCTCCCGGTACGCGGCGTCGTGGGCGTTCGTCCGCAGGTTCTCATCGAGCCGCTCGGCCGCGACCATCGCGGTGCGCTTGCGGGTGACGGGATGGAAGCGGGCGAAGGCGAACCACGCCTCGTCCCAGAGGAAGACGAGGTCGGGTTTGATCGCGAGGCATTCGGCCATCACCCGCTCGGGGTCGTAGACGATGCCGTCGAACGTGCAGTTCGTCAGCGTGATCATCCGCACCTCGTCGAGGCGACCGGCGGCCCGGTAGTCGAGGAGGAGCTGCTTGATCCGCGACAGCGGCACCGCGCCGTAGAACGCGAAGTCGTTGAGCGGGTACGCCTCGAGGTAGGCGGCCCGGGCCCCGGTGAGCATGAGCGCGTGATGGTGGGACTTGTGGCAGTTGCGGTCGACCATGACGACCTCGCCGGGGGCGACGACGGCCTGGTGGACGATCTTGTTCGCCGTCGACGTCCCGTTCGTCACGAAGTACGTGCGCTTCGCACCGAACGCGCGGGCGGCCAGGGACTGCGCCTTCTTCAGGGTGCGCACCGGGGCGAGCAGGGAGTCGAGTTCGCCCGAGGTCGCGCTCGTCTCGGCGAGCAGCAGGTTGAGGCCGTAGAAGTCGACGAAGTCGCTGATCCACTTCGACCCGACGACCGATCCGCCGCGGGAGACCGGCAGGGCGTGGAAGACCCCGGCGGGGCGCCGGGCGTGCTCCTGGATCGCGGCGAAGAACGGGGTGTCGTAGAGGTGCTGGACGCGGCGGAGGAGGGAGAGGTGGAGCTCGAACTGGTCCTCCCGGCGGAAGACGCGGCGGAAGCGGTGGGTGAGCGCCCCGGCGAGGCTCTCGATGTGCGCCCCGGCCATGAGGTAGAGGTCGAGTTCGGGGCGGATGCCGGCGAGCGTGTCGGCCAGCCGCAGCACCCGGCGCACCGAGTTGAGCGGGCTCATCGGGCCGGTCGGCGACGACGTCGTCCCCTCGTGGGCGTAGGCCACGGCGGTGCGGAGGTCACGGCTGAGCACCTCGCGGGTGCGGTCGGTGAATCCGGGCCGGATGACGCACGCGAGCAGGTTGGGGTTCGTCAGCGCCGCGACGACGGCGTCATCGGCGGTGGGGACGATGACGTAGTCGTAGATGAACTGGTCGGAGGGGCTGCGAAGCTTGAGCAGGTCGGAGTGGAGTTCGTCGCGCCCGCCCTCGGTCGTCTCGTCGACGATGAGGACCTCGAACCGGGGACGCTGGTCCTGCCGGTCACGCAGCTCGTTGCGCTCCTCCTCGGTGAGCTCGTCCTCGAGGAGGTCGGGCACCGTCGTCCCGCGCAGCCGGTTGACCGCGCGGGTGATCATGTCGTGGGCTCGGTCGAACTCGCCGTCGGAGAGGAGCTCGGCGATCTCCTCGACGTAGCGCTGCCCGAACCCGCCCCAGTAGAGCTCGATGGTCTTCAGCGACCGCAGGGACCGCCACACCTCGCCGTCGGCGGCGATCATCGAGAAGTCCCCGCCGCTCATCACGAGGCGCTTGATCGCGTACTTGAGGTACTCCCACGCGTCCGAGCGCAGCCGCCACGTGCTCGCCGGCATTCCCGGGTCGCGTTCGAGCTTCGCCTTCTCCGGTCTCGTCAGGAACCCCGGTCGCAGCGGCGTTCGCGCACCTCCTCCGGAAGCCGACGGTTCGGGCGTGAAGATCGCCCGTCCCGGAAGATCGTCGGAGTCGATGCCGGTCATGCTGGAGCCTCCTGGCGTGGTGCGAAATCCGTTGTGCTGACGATCATACGGCCTGCCCTCATCCGTTTCGCCACCGCGGTGCCCACTTGAGACGAAAGAGTGATAAGCATGAGGAATGGATGCATCAGAGTCGCTGTCCGCCGGCCACCTCATCGTCCGCGAGCTCGAGGCCCACGGCGTCCGCCGTGCCTACCTCGTCCCGGGCGAGTCCTACCTCGACGTCCTCGACGGACTCCACGATTCGCCGATCACCCCGATCGTCTGCCGCCAGGAGGGCGGGGCCGGGTACATGGCCGTGGCCGAGGGGCGGATGACCGGGGTCCCGGGGGTCGCCATGGTCACCCGCGGTCCCGGCGCTGCGAACGTCATGGCCGCCGTCCACACCGCCCACCAGGACGCGACCCCGCTCGTCGTCTTCGTCGGCCTCATCCCCACCTCCCACCGCGGTCGGGAGTCGTTCCAGGAGTTCGACCTCACCGGGTGGTTCGGCTCGACGACGAAGAAGGTCCTCGTCCTCGATGATCCGGACAAGGCCGCCGAGGTGGTCGCCGACGCCCTGCACACCGCGGTCACCGGCCGGCCGGGTCCCGTCGTCGTCGGCCTGCCCGAGGAGGTGCTGACCCAGCGCACGACCGCCTCGGCGCTGCCGCCCCTGACCGTCGGGGTGCCCGCCCCCGACGACGGCGACCTCACCGAGGTGCGGGCCCGCATCGATCAGGCCGAGCGTCCCGTCCTCATCATCGGCGGGGAGGACTGGCCGCAGGCCACGGCCGAGCGCATCGCCCGCTGGTCGGCCGACCGGGGTCTCGGGGTGCTCGGCACATTCCGCGCCTACGACGGGATCGACCACGACAGCCCGAACTTCCTCGGCATCCTCGGGTACGGGGCGGCCCCGGTGGCCGAGCGGGTGTTCGCCGAGGCCGACCTCCACATCTTCCTCGGCTGCGTCCGCACGGACGTCGCCACCGACGGGTTCACGCTCGGCACGGAGCAGAAGACGATCGTCATCGGCCCCGACCCCGATGCGCACGGTCACTTCGGGCGCCTCGATGAGCACATCGTCACCTCGGTGAGCCGGTTCGCCGCCCGACTCGTCGCCGCGGACGGGACCCCGGACTACGCGGTGACCGCAGACGGCGCGGTCAACGAGGTCGGCGAAGGGGAGTCCGGCGGCGCGGCCGCGCCCGAGCTGCCTGCGTGGATCACCGCGGCCCGCGCCGAGCTCGAGGCATGGCGGGTGCCGAAGCCGGCGCCGGCCGAAGCGGAGGCAGGCCCCGGCTTCGTCGACATGGACGAGGCGTTCACCCACGTCAGGGAGCTGCTGCCGGAGGATGCGATCGTCACCTACGGGGCGGGGAACTTCTCCGGATGGGCGACGCGGTTCCTGCCCACGCACGCCTTCCCCTCGGCACTCGGGCCGCGCAACGGGTCGATGGGCTTCGGGGTGCCGGCCGCCGTCGCCGCGGGACTCGTCGCCCCCGACCGGACGATCTTCTGCATCGCCGGGGACGGGGACTTCCTCATGAACGGCCAGGAGCTCGCGACGGCCGCGCAGTACGGGATCGACCTCACGATCGTCGTCAACGACAACTCCGTCTACGGCACGATCCGCGGCCACCAGGACCGCGACTACCCGGGCCGCGCGACGGGCACCGCCCTGGACAACCCCGACTTCGCGGCGATGGCCACGGCGTTCGGCGGACTCGGCATCCGGGTCGAGCGGACCGCGGACTTCCGTGAGGCCTTCGCCGCCGCGCTGGACCACCGGGGCCCGGCGCTCGTCCACTGCATCACCGACCCCGCGATCCGCGGCGCCCGGCTGTGATGGCAGACTCGAGAAGACCGGGTCACCGGTGACAGCGACGTCCACGACGAAGGCAGCCCCATGAGAATCGACGCGATCTTCACGGATCTCGACGCCCACACCCTCGACCCCGCCCGTCCCCGGGCCCAGCGGATCGGGGTGTTCGCCGGTCGGATCGTCGGCGTCGACGAGGAACTCGACGGCGTCACCGCCGACCGCGTCGAATCGCTCGGCGGGGCGACCGTGCTGCCGGGCTTCAACGACGTCCACTGCCACACGACGTGGTTCGGCCTCACACTCGCCTCCGTCGACGTCACGGCGATGCCCGGGGGGCTGCCCGACGTCTACGCGGCCCTCGAGCAGGCGGCGGCGACGACACCCGAGGGCGAGTGGATCGAGGCGACCGGTTTCGCCCACCGCGACTACGACGGGCAGTACCCGGAGCTCGCCCGCCTCGATGCGATCACCGGCAGCCGGCCCCTCTTCATGCGCCAGACCTCGGGACATGCGGCGATCGTCAACACCGAGGCGATGCGCCGGGCCGGCATCCTCGACCGAGGCTTCACCGACCCGGTCGGCGGGAAGGTCGTCCGCGACCCGGCCGGCCACCCGACGGGACTCGTCGAGGAGACCGCGCAGGGCCTCGTCCAGGACCTCATCCGCCCGTACTCGCTCGACACGATCGTCGAGGCCCTCGATCTCGCGACGACGCAGTACGCGAAGGAGGGCATCACCTCGTTCGGCGAATGCGGCATCGCCTACGGCTGGATCGGCCACTCCCCCATCGAGATCTCCGCGTACCTGCGGGCCCGCGAGGAGGGGAGGCTGCGGGCCCGGGCGCAGCTGATGCCGCAGGCCGACGGCCTCCACGCGATCGCCGCGAACCCGGCCGACGGCTTCGGCATCGGCCTCGACGCGGGACTGCGCACCGGCCTCGGCGACGACCTCATCAGCATCGGCCCGGTGAAGTTCTTCATGGACGGGGCGATGAGCGGGGAGACCGCCGCGCTGCGGGAGAACTACGCGGGCCGCGATCATCGCGGGTATCTCCAGGCCGACGCCGAGGTGCTGCGCCGCCAGATCCTCGACACGTACGCCTCCGGGTGGTCGCTGGCCGTCCACGCGATCGGCGACGCCGCCGTCGATGCGGCGATCGCGAACATCGTCGAAGCGCAGAGACTCCACGGCAGGCGGGCGGTGCCCAACCGCATCGAACACGCGGGGCTCGTCCACGACGAGCACCTGGCGACGCTCGCCGAACACGGCATCGCGGTGACCCCGCAGGCCGCGTTCGCCGAGGCGATCGGCGACGGGATGAACCGGTCGCTCGGACCCGAGCGCCGCCGCCTGCTCTACCGGGCGAAGTCGTTCGTCGACGCCGGGGTCCTGCTGCCCGGCAGCTCGGATCGCCCGTGCGCCGACGGCACGGCGCTGCGCGGCATCGAGGCCTTCGTCACCCGCGCGACCCGGGACGGCGACGTCATGGGTGCGGCGGCCGAGCGGCTCACCCCCGCCGAGGCGGTCGCCGCCTACACCTCGGTCGCCGCCGTCGCCTCGGGGCAGGGTGCGGACAAGGGCACGCTGACCCGGGGGAAGTTCGCCGACTTCGTCGCCCTCGACGCCCATCCCGCCGAGGTGGCCCCCGACGAGATCGCCGGCATCCCCGTCCGCGCGACCGTCCTCGGCGGCGCGTTCACCCACGACGCCCGGTAGCTCAGCGGCGCGGGAGGGCGCTCAGCGGCGCGGGAAGTCGAGGTCGGTGAGGACCGTCTCGAGGATGCCGAGGCCCTTCTCGAGGTCGTCCTCGCCGATGTTGATCGGCGGGACGACGTGGATGCGGTGGTAGTTGCTGAACGCGACGAGGCCGTGCTCCTTGAGGGCGGCGAGCACCGAGGCGACCTCGGGTGAGCCGCCGCCGTAGGGGGCCAGCGGCTCCTTCGTCTCCTTGTCCCAGACGAGTTCGATCGCCCAGAACGCCCCGGTCCCGCGGACCTCGCCGACATGCTTCGAGGCCTCCGCGATCTGCCGCAGACGGGGTCCGATGATCTCCTCGCCGATCCGGGCGGCGTGGGCGACCATGCCCTCGTTCTCCATCGCGTCGATCGTCGCGACCGCGGCCGCGCACGCGAGCGGGTGACCGGAGTACGTCAGACCTCCGGGATAGGCCACCTCGGCGAAGGAGTCGTAGATGGCATCGTCCATGATGACGCCCCCGAGCGGGACGTACCCGGAGTTCACGCCCTTGGCGAAGGTGATGATGTCGGGGACGATGTCGAAGTGCTCGAAGGCGAACCACCGGCCGGTGCGGCCGAAGCCGGCCATCACCTCGTCGGCGATGAGGACGATGTCGTGGGCGTCGGCGAGCGCCCGCACGCCCTGCATGTACTCCGGGCTCGGGATCATGATGCCCGCGGTGCCGGGGATCGGTTCGAGGACGATCGCGGCGATCGTCGACGGGCCCTCGAGTTCGATCGTGCGCTCGAGGTGGCGCAGGGCGCGCTCGGTCTCCTCCGCCTCGGTGGTCGCGGCGAACTCGGAGCGGTAGAGGAAGGGGCCGAAGAAGTGGACGACACCGGAATCGCCGAGGTCGTTCCTCCACCGGCGCGGATCGCCGGTGACGTTGATCGCCGTCTGCGTGCCCCCGTGGTACGAGCGGTAGCGGGAGAGGACCTTGTGCCTGCCGGTGTGGAGGCGGGCCATGCGGATCGCGTGCTCGTTGGCGTCGGCCCCGCCGTTGGTGAAGAAGACGTGGTCGAGGCCGGCCGGGGTGCGCTCGGTGATGAGGCGCGCGGCCTCCGACCGGGCGGCGTTGGCGTAGGCGGGGCTGATCGTGCAGAGCAGATCGGCCTGGTCCTTGATTGCCTGGACGACCTTGGGATGCTGGTGGCCGATGTTCGTGTTGACGAGCTGGGAGGAGAAGTCGAGCAGCGGGCGGCCCTCACCGTCGTAGATGTACGAGCCCGCCGCGCGGGAGACGGTCATCGGGTCGAGCGTCCTCTGCGCCGACCACGAATGGAAAACGTGGGCCCGGTCGAGGTCGTAGGCGCGGGCGGATTCGTCCCTGATCTCCGCGAGCTCCGCGTCGCTGAACTGCTCCATGATCGTCACCTCTCGCGCTCGTCCGGGCCCCTGACCGGGGCGCGCGGCGCAGCCTCGGCGCCGCCTACGCTCAAGGGTAGAGCACTGGGAGGCCAGGTCCGCGGACTACAGTGAACCTCATGCCCTACCGGACGATCGCGCGCCCCGCCGCAGCCGAGATCGAGATCAGGAAGTCCCGGTTCCTCGGCCTCATCGCCCCGGTGGAGACCGAGGCGCAGGCCCGGGAGATCATCGCTGCCCGCCGCGCGGAGCATCCGAAGGCCCGCCACCACTGCACGGCGTTCATCCTCGATCCCGATGCGCGCACGCAGCGCTTCAGCGACGACGGGGAACCGGCGGGCACGGCGGGCGCCCCGATCCTCGACGTCCTCGCCGGCCGCGACCTCACGTACGTCCTCGCCGTCGTCACCCGGTACTTCGGGGGAACCCTGCTCGGTGCGGGCGGGCTCGTGCGCGCCTACGGCCAGGCCGCCTCGGCGGCGGTCGATGAGGCATCGATCATCACGAAGCAGGAGCTCGTGCCGGTGCGGGCGACCGTCGACTACGCGCAGGCGAACGCCCTCGAGCGCGCGGCGGGCGTCCGCGGCTGGTCGGTGCGGGCGGAGTACGGCGCCGAGGTGACGCTCGACGTCCTCGTCCCCGTCGCCGAGGTGGACCCGGCCCTGACGATGTTCGCCGACCTCACAGCGGGGCGGGCCCAGCCGGAGGTCGGCGACGTGGAGTGGGTGTGAGGCTGTCGCCCCAGTGTTTCTGCTCAGTCGAGCGCGGCGATCTTCGCGACCTGCGCGTTCGTGAGCATGACGAGGTCCTCGGGTCGGATCTCGATCTCGAGGCCGCGGCGGCCGGCTGAGACGAAGACCGAGGCGTGCTCGAGCACGGTGCGGTCGATGACGACGGGCACGGCGTGGCGCTGCCCGAACGGGGAGACGCCGCCGACCGGGTAGCCGGTGCGGCGCTCGGTCTCCGCGACCCCGGCCAGCTGCGCCTTCTTCGCGCTGCGCGCCGAGGCGAGGGCCTTGAGGTCGAGCTGTCCCGAGACGGGGACGAGAGCGGTGACGGGCGCGCCGTCGACCTGGATCATCAGGGTCTTGAAGACCTGGTCGGACCCGACGCCGAGCTTGTCAGCGGCTTCCGAGCCGTAGCGCCGGGTGGCGGGGTCGTGCTCGAAGCTGTGCAGGCTGTAGTCGATGCCCGCGAGATTGAGAACGCGAACGGCCGGGGTAGCCGCGCTGGCCGATTTGGATGCAGATGCAACTGTCATAAGGGGGTCGTGCCTCCTGCCCGCGGGTCGAGAGGGAGACGCAGAGCGCGACTGCCGGAGCCTCGCGCTCTTCCCAGCTCGATACGGACGGAATGTTGTATCGGTTACTGATTGGGTACCCGCCCACAATAGGCGAACCGTCAAGCCCAGCGCCAATCAATGAAGGCAAACCGAACTTGCCGGTAGCGAGCCTTCGTCCAGCTCACACGGGATCATCGCGTTCGGGCACCTTGTCAGTCGGCCTCACCCCCAACCGATTTCGTGGAGCCGGTCGTCGTCGATGCCGTAGAAGTGGGCGATCTCGTGGACGATCGTGATGACGAGCTGCTCGCGGAGGTCGTCGCGGTCCCGGGCGAAGGCGATGAGGTTGTCGCGGTAGAGGAAGATCGTGTCCGGCATCTCGAGTCCGCTCTGACCGCGCTCGCCGATCGGGATCCCGTGATAGAGGCCGAGCAGGGTGCGGCTGCCGTCCTCGGGACGGTCCTCGACGAAGAGGGCGACGTTGTCGAGTTCGTCGGTGACTCCGGCAGGCAGCGATTCGACCGCCTCCTCGAGGATGGCATCGAATTCCTCGTCGCTCAGCTGCTCCATGGCCCCGATCCTAACGGGCGGATCTGACACGGGAATCCGGGTGCGCGAGGCCCGCGAACGGGGCCGGGATTCTGTGACGGAGGACACCGCGATCTGTTTTGCATTCTCCGAAAAGGTTGGGATAAGCTTAACGTCGTTGCCCACGGGGAATCCGAGAGCAAACTAGGCCCCCATCGTCTAGAGGCCTAGGACACCGCCCTTTCACGGCGGCGACACGGGTTCGAATCCCGTTGGGGGTACGGTGTAGGATCGAAAGGTCTGTCACCACAACAGCAAGGCCCTGTGGCGCAGTTGGTTAGCGCGCCGCCCTGTCACGGCGGAGGTCGCGGGTTCGAGTCCCGTCAGGGTCGCGGAGCATAAGGCTCTTCTTCGGAAGAGCCTTTGTTTCTCTCGGCATACATGCGTATGTCGGCGGCCAGGCTCTGTAGCTCAGTTGGTAGAGCGTTCGACTGAAAATCGAAAGGTCACCGGATCGACGCCGGTCGGAGCCACCACCACGAAGAACCCCGCGGATTCCGCGGGGTTCTTCTGTGTCTCAGGGACCGGCAGTTGCCAGGGACGAGCAGCTGCCACGGGCGCGAGGCTCAGGCACTCGCCTTCGCGGTGACGCTGGCGATGAGCACATCGGCCGACCGCTGGATATGGCACTCGAGGGCATCGACCGCGCGCTCGACATCACGGGCCACCGTCGCCTCGGCGATCTCCCGGTGCTCAGCGGGAACGTCACGGGACTCGTCGACGACGAGCTCGCGCGACCAGTGGACGAAGAGCGCCGAGCGCGCCCGCAGGTCGGTCGCCACCTTCGCCAGCGTCTCGCTGCGGCCGCCGGCGAGGATCACCTCGTGGAACGCCCGGTGCACATGCCCCCACTCCTCGGTGATGTGCCCGCCCCCGTCGGTGAAGGGCGTGCGCTCGAGCATGTGGTGAGCCGCGAGCACATCCGACTCCCACGACAGGCTCCCATCGGCGATCGACTCGCGCAGGGCGGCGGCTTCGATGATCCGGCGGGCCCGAGTGAGATCCTCGAGCGCTCCGACGGTGAGCTCGGGAACCGAGAAGCCGCGCTGCGGACTCGCACTGAGCAGTCCGTCCTGGGCCAGCCGGGTCATCGCCTCCCGCAGCACCGAGGCGCTGACGGAGAATCCGCGGGCGATCTCGCCGATGCGCAGCTTCGAGCCCGGGGTGAAGCTTCCGCGCAGCAGCTCGGCGCGCAGGCGATCATAGGCTTCCGCGGAGAGCGTGCTTCCGGCTCGAGGTGCAGGCATAGCGCCAGTATAGATGGAACAGCCATCTGTCGACGTTTGCTGAAAATATCTTTTTTCTCTTGCAATGTCGTGATTCAGCTCATACGGTGGACACCACGCGACGACCGATCGTGGCGCAGAAGTCGGATCAGAGCCTGTGGCATCGCAACGCCGATGCCGGGATGCAAGGAGGCACCATGGCTGATATCGAAGTACCCGTTCTCATCATCGGCGGCGGCGGAGCCGGACTGTCGGCCTCGATGAACCTGTCGAAGCTCGGCGTCGATCACCTGCTCGTCAGCTCGCTGCCCTACACCTCGAAGCTGCCGAAGGCCCACGTGCTCAATCAGCGCACGATGGAGATCTTCGAGGAGGTCGGCGTGGCCCCGGAGGTCGAGAAGCGCAGCACGCCCGCCGAGAACATGAAGGCCACCGGGTGGTACGCCGGCCTCGTCGGCGACCACCGGTACTCCGGGCGCCGACTCGGCCATCTCGAGGTGTGGGGCGGCGGCTACACCGACCCCGACTACATCGCGGCGAGCGCGAAGCGCACGTGCAATCTGCCCCAGATCCGCCTCGAACCGCTCCTCCTCGACCACGCCCGGACGCTCCATCCCGACCCGCGAGGCGTGCGCTTCAATCACGAGGTCACCGCGATCGAGCAGCTCGACGAGGGCGTGCGCGCGACGGTGCTCGACAAGGACACCGACACCGAGTACACCGTGCGTGCCCGCTATGCGATCGCCGCCGACCGCGGGCGCACGATCGGCCCGGCCCTCGGCGTCGGCATGACCGGTCCGACGGACCTCATGATGATGGTCTCCGTCCACTTCTCCGCCGACCTCTCCCAGTCGGCCCGCGACGACGATGTGCTCATCCGCTGGCTCGTCAATCCGGAGTTCGGCGGATCGTGGTCCTCCGGCGTCCTCGTGGCGATGGGACCGGAGCACTGGGGCACGACCTCGGAGGAGTGGGTCGTGCATCTCGACTACGCGACGCACGACAAGGACGCGCTGAGAGACGATCTCGTCATCGAGCGCCTGTGCACCGTCCTCGGCGTCGACCGCTCGGCGCTCACGGTCCACAAGGTCTCGCCGTGGATCATGGAGGGAGTCGTGGCCGAGAGGTTCAGGACCGGCGACGTCTTCTTCATCGGCGACGCCGCCCACCGCCACCCGCCGACCGGCGGACTCGGGCTCAACTCCGCGATCCACGACGGGTACAACCTCGCGTGGAAGCTCTCCCTCGTCCTCGCCGGCAAGGCCGACGACGCACTGCTCGACACCTACGAAGCCGAGCGCCAGCCGGTCGATCAGGACAATGTCGACGCCGCGGTCGCCTCGGCGATGAATCACTTCACGATCGACAAGGCGCTCAACCTCTCGCCCGAAGCCTCCGCTACGGACAACTGGGCCGAACTCGAGCCGATCTGGGACGACTCGCTGCCCAACGCTGCGGAGAAGCGCCACGCGCTCAACAAGGCGATCGGGACGCAGACGATGGAGTTCCGCCATCACAACGTCGAGTTCGGGTATCGGTACGACTCCGCGGCCATCGTCTCCGACGGATCGCCCGACTACTCCCCCATCGACCCCGTGCGGCTCTACGAGCCCTCGACCAAGCCGGGCCATCCGCTCCCCCACGCCTTCGTCGAGAAGTCGAACGAGCGCATCGCGCTCGGCGACCTCGTCGCCGGTGGGCACTTCCTCGTCCTCGCCGGCGAGGACGGCCAGGGCTGGGTCGATGCGGCGAACCGGCTGGCCGCCGAGCGCGGCCTGCCGCTGAGAGCGCACACCGTCGGCCTCGAGGGCTGCGACTTCGTCGACGTGCGGATGGCGTGGATGAAGAACCGCGGCATCAGCTCCTCAGGCGTCGTCATCGTCCGCCCCGACCGCTACGTCGCCTACCGCTCGGTCGCCGGCGTGCCCGACGCCGACAGCGAGCTCCGCCGGGTCTTCGACTCGCTGCTCGCGGTGACGCCGGGGTCTCAGGGTGCGGGGTCTCAGGGTGCGGGGTCAGGGTCGCGCCTCGGCACATCCGAGTCGAACGGGGTCGCGGCGGCAGGAGTCAACGGCGTGACTGTCTGAGGACGCTCGAGACGTGGAGAGGGCCCGGCGCGGAGCTTCCTCAACCGCGCCGGCTCCGGACCGGGCGGGCACGGGACCGGGCGGGCGCGGGACCGGGCGGGCGCGGGAACCGCAGGACCGCCTCGGCGAGCTGGGGAGATCCCGGAGATCTCTGCAGGGGATCCATCCTGCGCGACCGATTCCTCAGCACTTTCCGCTGCCTGTCCCCACCGTCGCGCAACGGTGCAAGAATAAGGATGTACCGACCCGAACCAAGGAGCGACCATGAGCACCGGCGACACCTGGGCAGACGACACCGATCCCGCTGACAACGACTTCCTCACGCAGGACGACGAGTTCGACGAGGAAGAGCTCGAAGAGGACGACGCCGAGCCCACCGGGGTCGACCTCACCGGTCTCGAGGAAACCGCCGACGAAGCCGAGGACGACGCCGAATCGGACGACTTCGACGAGATCGACGACGAGGACAGCGAGCCCTACGTCGAACCGGGCGCCGAAGGACCCGAGGGCACCGGCATCGAAGGCGCCGACGACGCCCTCATCGCCGACGCCGGCTGGGACGACGAACAGGACGCCCCCGCGCTCGACGGCGACCTCGACACCGACCCGACGACCGCCGCCGAACAGGGCAACCGCGACGGGGACGACATGGTCTCCTACGGCGACGACGACTCCGAGGTCGCCGAGCTCAGCGGCGACGATCTCGACGTCGACGCCCTCGCCGACGATCACGTCGAAGAGGTCGACGTCATCGACGGCATGCCGGAGACGATCGACAACGCCTACTGGGAGGACTGACCCTCCCCTCCCTTCCGCGCGCCCTCTCTCCTCGCTCGCCGAGGTGGGAGGGCGTTCGCATGTCATCGCGGGCTCCGAAAATCGCTGAGCACAGAGAATCTATCGATTTTTGCGTTCGAATCAGTTTCGAGAAACCCATTGACTTCATCTGGATCGTGAACTACACTGATGTCATTAACCACGTTGACGTGGGAAGACAGGTGAATCCCCGTGACCGACACAACCGAATCAGTCCCTTCCGGAGCTCAGCCTGGCCGAAACAGCCGGCGCATCAATGTCGATCCGGACTCCCGTTTCGCCGCTGCCGTCGACGTCTACTCCGCGTGTGACCGGGCCCAGCTCACCGCGCTCGAGACGACTGCCGCGCTCTTCCACGACGAGGTCATCGACCACCTCAACCTCATGAATCCCGATGCGGACGAACCGTACCGGCACGCGAGCCTGACCGAGACCGCTCGACGCTTCGCGCGGGCGCGCACCCGCGACGACCAGGCTGATACGGCGTCGGACAGTCCAAAAGTGCCTTCGGAACGCGATGACGGCGAAGCCTCCGACACGGCAGTCCTGCCCGGCTTCCCGCGCTTCCGCGAGACCCAGTCGATCGACGGCTGGGTCCATGCGCACTCCCACGCCGAGGACATCGCGGAGCTCGCGACCATCCTCGGCAACTCGATCACCACGACCTACACCCACATCACCACGGCGATGCTCCTCATCCACGGACTGCCGAAGTTCCACGAGCGCTGCCTCGCCGGCGACTTCACCTACGCCCACGTCGTCGCCGCCGCGCGTCTGTGCAAGGACATCGGGTTCGCCCACCTGCCGGAGATCGACTGCTACCTCGCGCGGCGTCGCGCCGATGTCACGATCGAGACCTTCCGCAAGTCCCTGGCCATGAAGATCAGCGTGGTCGAACCCGTCGAGGAGCGCAGCGAGCGTGCCTTCGACCACCGCCGCGTCGACCTCACCACCCATCCGGACGGCACGTCGTGCCTGACGATCACCGGCCCCTCAGCGGAACTCCAAGCCTGTTTCCTCCGCATCGAAGCCTTCGCCAAAGCGATCCGGAACAACAGCACCGCACCGTTCGCCGACATGCTCCCGTCCGGTGCCGTCATCGAAGACGACCGCACGATCATGGCTCTGATGTTCGACATCTTCACCCAGACGAGGCCCCAGGTCGGCATCGAGGTGCGGGCCCACGACACCGACACCGGCGAGGTCACCACACGGGAGATCCCCTTCGACACCGAGCACGTGCGCAGCGTCGCCGACATCGCCGATGCCCTCACCGCGGCGGCCGATCGGTTCGAGGAGGCGGTCGACGTCGACCGCGACGAGGAGGGTCGTCCTCTCCTCGGTCTCAATCTCTCCCTGCCGACCACAGGGTTCTGGTTCGCCAATCAGGCCCGGATGATCATGACGGTGCCGCTCATGTCACTGCTCGACCAGTCCGAGCTGCCGGGGACGTTCTCCGACGGCTCACCGGTTCCGGCGGACATGGCGCGACGCGTCGCCGGCCATTGCTCGACGTGGTCGCGGATCCTCACCGACCCCGCCACCGGCACTCCGGTCGATGCCCAGGCCAAGAGCTATTACATTCCACAGACGGTGAGACAGACGCTCATCGCCCAATGGCAGTCGTGCACCGTCCCCGGATGCCGACGGCGAGCAGAATCCTCAGAAGTCGACCACATCATTCCGTTCGACCACGATGACCCCGAACACGGCGGACTCACCGTGTTCGGCAACCTCCATCCCCTCTGCAAATCGCACCACCAGGCGAAGACGGACAGGAAGTACGCCGTGTGGATGGAGTCCGCCGGCCTCCTCCGGTACCGCTTCGCCCACGGAGTGAGCGCGATTCTCGTTGCAGGGGACAACCCTGTCAACGTCGAGCACGCCAGGCAGTTCGCCACGGTCGAACCACCACCCGAGCCACCGCCCGAGTCGCCACCTGCGCCACCTCCCGAGCTACCACCGCCGCCGGAACCACCGCCGCCCGAGCAATCGCTGCCGGAATCGGGAGACACGCGCATCTCCGACGACTGTCCCGGTCCGCAGGGCGAAATCGGGAGACCCGGCTGGGTCAAGCGCATGGGAATCGTCCGGCGGCCGGCGTCCCCTCAGCAGGAATGGGTCTGGGACAACGGCGAGCCGCCACCGTTCTGAGTTGCGGGCACTGCCGCGTGGCCGAAGGATCGAGGCGCTCTGTTGTACGGCGTCGCCGTGTTGCCGGAAGAGTCTGCCACTCCGAGAGGCAACCCAACCCCAGATATGGCCCGACCGGGCCCGGGATCAGATCAACCGGACCCGGCCGGACGGCCGAATGTCGCCATCACCTAGGAGCTAGCACACCCCAGGAGACGACTGGTCACCAGGAGATGACGTGCGGGACGCTCACCTGCTTGAGGCCCTCGAGACCGAACTCGAGGCCGTAACCGGACTTCTTGACACCGCCGAAGGGCACGCGAGGATCGATGGCGCCGTGCTTGTTGATCCACGTCGAGCCGGCTTCGAGTCGCGCCGCGACCCGCTTGGCCTCGTCGAGGTCGGACCCCCACACCGAGGAGCCGAGCCCCACTTCGAGCTCGTTGGCCCAGGTGATCGCCTGGTCGAGGTCGGTGTACTTGATGATCGGCAGGGCGGGACCGAACTGCTCCTCGGCCACGAGCGGGTTGTCGTTGTCGATGTCGGCGACGATCGTCGTCGGGTAGAAGTATCCCGACTGGCCCTCCTGCGGGTCTCCGCCGACGAGCACCGTCGCTCCCCCGTCCTTTGCCGCCTGCACGAGACGGGCGACGATGTCGTACTGCTGCTTGTTCTGCAGAGGACCGAGCACGTTGTTCTCGTCAAGGCCGACACCCATCGGCATCTGCGCGGCGACCTCGACGAGGGCGTCGCAGACCTCCTGGTAGAGGGACTCGGGGACGTAGAGTCGCTTCATCGCCGCACAGGTCTGACCGGTGTTGATGAACGCGCCCCAGAAGAGGTCGGTGGCGATTGCCTTGGGGTCCGCGTCCTCGAGGACGATGCCCGCGTCATTGCCGCCGAGCTCGAGGGTGAGCCGGGCGAGGTTGTCAGCGGCCGAGCGCATGATCGCCTGCCCGGTCTTCGTCGAGCCGGTGAACATGATCTTGTCGACGTCGTCGTGGTCGGTCAGCGCCGCACCGACGGCCCCGTCACCGGCGACGACGGAGAGCACGTCGGCGGGCAGCACCTGATTGATGACGGCGATGAGGCCCTGGACCGACAGCGGTGTGTACTCCGAGGGCTTGACGACGACGGCGTTGCCCATCTTCAGGGCCGGGGCGAGCTGCCACACGGTGATCATCATCGGCCAGTTCCACGGACCGACGGCGCCGACGACGCCGACCGGGTCGTAGACGAGTTCGGCGTGCGTGCCGTCCTCGTCGACGAGGACCTCGGGTTCGAGCACGAAGGCCGCGTTCGCCCGCAGCCACGCCGCGCAGGCGCCGACCTCGAAGCGCGCGTTGGGCCCGTTGAGCGGCTTGCCCGCCTCGCGGGAGAGCAGCTGTGCGAGCGCCTCGGCGGAGGCCTCGATGGCGTCGGCGGCCTTGTTGAGCAGGTCGTTGCGTTCGGCGACGGGGCGCGAGGCCCACGCCGGCTGCGCTGCGACCGCGGCGCTGACGGCCGCGTCGATGTCGGCGACGGTGCCCTCGTGGGTGCAGCCGATGACATCACCGGTCGCCGGGTCGGTGATCTCGCGACCCGCCGGGTCGTTGATCGCGGCGAGCAGTCCATCGTAGGTCGTGAGGTCGGTGCTCATGATGCTCCTTCGGTTCGGATTCGGTGAGTGGGACGGGTGCGGTCGGGTGGAAGCCAACGGTCGGGTCGACGCCGACTGTCAGGGTCGCGGGGTCTCATGCAGATCCTCGTCTCATGCAGGTCCTCATCCCAGACTTCCACCGGATCCGATTCCTGCATAGAGCTCGGGCCGGCTGCCGCGCAGCCAGAAGGCCCAGAGGGTGCCGATGAGCCCGGGCACGAGGACGAGGAGCGGCAGCAGCCACGAGAGCACGGTCGGCTCCGTCGTGCCGATGAGGACGTCGAAGTTCGCGACGATCGCGAAGAAGAGGACGAAGAGTCCGATGGCCGCGATGCCGGGCGCGATGAGCCGAACCCACGTCGAGTACTCCGCGCGCTGGGTTCGGAGGAACCCGATGACGGCGAGCGCGGTGAGCGCCATGAGCAGGACGAGGCCGAACGCCCCCATGTTCGTCAGCCACGTGAAGAGGGTGACGACGGGGAAGAGCGGATCCGTGCTGCTGGCGCCCGCGGCCGCGAAGACGAGGATGACGATGAGGGCGAGCGCCGACTGCGTGAGCGATCCCGCGACGGGCGCGCCTGACCGTCGTGAAGTGCGGGCGAGGAACGACGGGAGCACACTGTCGCGGCCGAGGGCGAAGAAGTACCGGGCGACGATGTTGTGGAACGCGACGAGAGCGGCGAGCAGCGAGGTGAGGAAGAGGAGGTTCGCGAGGTCGACGAACCACACCGGGGCGTGCTCGCCGAGGTAGGCGAACATGAGATCGGGACCGAGCTCCTGGGCGCGGGGCACGAGCTGCGAGGGACCTTCGGCCATGACCATCGCCCAGCCGGAGAAGGCGTAGAAGACGGCGATGAGGCACACCGCGATGATCGTCGCCCGTCCGGCCGTGCGCTTGGGATCCTTGACCTCCTCGTTGTAGATCGCCCCGGACTCGAAGCCCATGAACGCCGCGATCGAGAATGCGAGCACCGCGCCGATCCCCGGGACGAAGAGGTCACCGGGGGCGAAGCCGGCCGTCGACAGCCCCTCGGGGCTGTTCGAGAGTCCGATGACGTCGTAGATGACGACGACGAGGAACTCCGTGGTGACGATGATGCCGAGGATCTTCGCGGAGAAATCGACCCGGGCGATGCCCATGAGACCGACGACGACCCAGCCGATGAGCGCGCACACGACCCACGAGACGGTGAGCCCGAAGAACGAGTTCAGGAGTGAGGAGAAGACGAAGCCGAACATCCCGACGATGCCGATCTGCATCGCGTTGTACGACATGAGCGCCGTCAGCGCGGCTCCGACGCCGATCCGCTTGCCCAGCCCCTTGGCGATGTAGGCGAAGAACGCGCCCGCATTGTGGACGTGCTGGCTCATCGCCCCGTAGCCGATCGCGAAGAGGATGAGGATGACGCCGAGGATGATGAACGACAGCGGGATCCCGAGGAGTCCGGTGACCGCGAAGTTGCTCGGCAGTCCGCCGGCGGCGACCGTCAGCGGCGCCGAGGCGGCGATGATCATGAAGACGAGTGCCGGGGTGCCGATCCTCCGCGCATCGAGGCTCGCAGCCGCCGGACCGTGACCGTGCGAACGCACGGGACCGTTTGAGTGACCGATGCCGCTGCGATCACCAGGGCCGCCCGGACCACCAGCGCCGCCGGCATGGCCGGAACTGCTGGACTGGCCGGGGCCGTGGGAATTCCCGGTGGCAGCGCTCATGTCGTTCACCTCACAGACGTCATTGTTCTCCCCACCCTGCCGCGCCACCAGCCGGCGCGTCTTGGCTTTCCGAGCAGTCCCCTTGACCTCCCGTGCACAGCCTCACCCGGCGGCCAGGGTCACCCGGCAACCTGGGTCACGCAACGACAGTGGTCATTCGAGGTGGGTGCGGCGGAAGACGGCGGGCGGCTGACCGACGACCTTGCGGAAGAGGCGGGAGAAGTGCGCCGGATCAGGCAGCCCCCACCGCGCGCCGATCGCGGCGACCGGCACGTGCCTCTGCAGGGGATCGGCGAGGTCGACCCGGCAGCGGTCGATGCGCCGTCGGCGGATCTCCCCGGCCACACTCTCCCCACCGGCGAACAGCTGGTGGAGGGCGCGCACGGACATAAAGTGCGCGGCTGCGATCGTCGCCGGTGACAGCGTCGGATCGCCGAGGTGGTCGTCGATGTGGGCGATGACCTGAGTCCACAGCCGCTGTCGCTCATCGGGCACCTCGGCGCCGTCGCTGAGCTCATCGGCCATGACCGTCGTGAGCAGGTCGACGATATTGCCGGCGAACCTGATCCCCACCGAGCGGGTCAGGGTCGGCAGCATCGTGCCGGCGCGGACGATGACATCGGAGACGACGGCGCCGAGGTCGTGGCCGGCGCCGATCGCCGTCGCCGTGAGCTGGGCGACGCTGTCCTGCGGCAGGGTGACCCGCGACTGCGGGAACATCATGACGTACGACGTCGAGTCGGTGTCGAAGCTGAGCGTGTACGGCCGGGACGTGTCGTAGAGGGCGAGAGTGCCCGGCGCCAAAGGCACTTCGCGGCCGTCCTGGACGAGGAGACCGTGCCCGCTGACCTGGAGGGAGACCTTGTAGTAGTCCTCTCCCCCGCCGGCGATGAGCCGCGGGGTGCGCAGCACCGCGTGGGGGTTGGCGCAGATGTGGGACATGACGACGGCGTCGTAGTCTCGGGCGCTGATCGAGCCGGCGAAGGCTCCGCGGCGCTGCGGGTCGGTCTCGAGCGGCACGAACGAGTCGGAGACGAGGCTGCGCCAATCGTCGAAGTCCGCGGCCGTGCTCTCCATCAGCGTCATCGCTCTCACCTGCCTGCCTGTGCCGTTTCCTTGGATTCGCGCGTTCCGGTTGCGAGATGCCGGGTTCCGACATGCCTGGTGTCGAGCCGCGCGATGAGGTAGCTCAGCTGGGTCCGGAATCCCTCGAAGTCGAAGCTCTCCCCGCCGAGGATCGACGTCGTCTGCGCCCCGTAGAGGTAGGTGAGGAGGATGTCGGTCTCGACGTCGATGCTGACTTCAGCGGAGATCTCCCCCGCAGCGGCCGCCTCGGCGAGCCACCCGCGGATCCACTCCCGCCAGCGGGCCATCGTCGCCCGCACCTCGCGGGCCCGGACCGGATCCTGGGCCACCTCGGCGAGGAAGGAGAGGACGACGCGGGCCTCGTCGCGGAGCTCGGGGGTGAGGGGAACGACCTCGGCGGCGAACGCGTGCAGCGCGGTCAGCCCGCTCCGGCCCGCCGTGGCGATGACGACGCGGCGATTCGTCGCCTCGTAGACGTCGACATAGGTCGCGGCGAGGAGGTCGGCCTTCGACCCGAAGTAGGACTTGACGACGCCGTTGGCGAACCCCGCCTCGGCGGCGATGTCGCGCATCGTCGCCCCCGGCAGGCCCTGGCGCGCGATGATCCGCATCGTCGCGTCGACGATGTCGCGGCGACGCTGGGCGTAGTCGACGATCTTCGGCACCGGTGCTCCATCCCCATTGACTTTATTTCCTACGAGTGTAGATTATAACGTGATCCGGCTCACGCCAACCCCTGATCGCCAACCCCCAGATTCCTGGAACCCTCAGACCGCAGAGGTGGACGATGACTCCCCAGACCCCCTACTCCCTGGCCACGGATGACGAGATGACGACGGTCGTCGACACGCTCCGCGACGCCGATCTCTTCCCCGCCGCGGCGCGGATCGCCTACCTCGGGCTCCTCGATCCCGTCCGCGGCACCGCGCGCGACGCCAGCACCGTCGATCGCCGGTTCCGCGTCCTCGTCAGCGACAAGGAAGCCGGCACCGCCCGTGACATCGTCGTGTCCGCGACCCACCGCAGCGTCGAATCCGTCACCGAGGTCGACTCCGCCGTCGCCGGCGAGTTCCCCGTCATGGAAGAGGAGTTCGAGATCGTCGAACAGGTGCTCAGCGAGGATCCCGCGTGGCAGGAGGCGATCGCCCGGCGCGGTCTCGCCCTCGACGAGGTCCGGGTCGCTCCCCTGTCGGCCGGTGTCTTCGAATACCCCGACGAGGCGGGACGGCGGATCCTCCGCGGGCTCGCGTTCCACCAGCAGCACGCCTCCGACAGCGCGTGGGCGCACCCCATCGACGGCCTCGTCGCCTACGTCGATGTGACGAACCGCAGCGTCGACCAGGTCCTCGACCTCGAGGACGTGCCGATCCCGGCCGAGCACGGCAACTACACCGACCCCGAGCTCACCGGTCCGCTGCGCACGACACAGAAGCCGATCTCGATCACCCAGCCCGAGGGACCGAGCTTCACCGTCACCGACGGCAACCACATCGACTGGGAGAAGTGGTCCTTCGACGTCGGCTTCGACATGCGCGAGGGTCTCGTCCTCCACAACATCGCGTTCACCGACGGGGATGAGACCCGGCGGATCCTCGACCGGGCCGCGATCGCGGAGATGGTCGTCCCCTACGGCGATCCCTCCCCGGTGCGGTCGTGGCAGAACTACTTCGACACCGGCGAATACCTCGTCGGCCAGTGGGCGAACTCGCTCGAACTCGGGTGCGACTGCCTCGGCGACATCACCTACCTCTCCCCGTGGGTCGTCAACAACCTCGGCGAGCCGCGGCAGATCCGCAACGGCATCTGCATGCACGAGGAGGATGCCGGGGTGCTCGCGAAGCATTCGGACCTGTGGTCGGGGGTCGCCTACACGCGGCGCAACCGGCGCTTCGTCGTCTCGTTCTTCACCACCGTCGGCAACTACGACTACGGGTTCTACTGGTACCTCTACCTCGACGGGACGATCGAGTTCGAGGCGAAGGCGACGGGCGTGGTCTTCACCTCGGCGCTGCCGAACGGCTCGACGGACTTCGCCTCGGAGATCGCACCGGGGCTCGGCGCCCCGTTCCACCAGCATCTCTTCGGCGCCCGCCTCGACTTCGCCCTCGACGGCGGCGGCTGCCGGGTCGAGGAGGAGGACGTCGTCCGGCTGCCGGTCTCGGATGAGAACCCGCGCGGCAACGCCTTCACCCGCAAGCGCACCCTGCTCGCCACGGAGCTCGCGGCCCAGCGCGACGCCGACCAGTCGGTGGCCCGGACGTGGGTGGTGTCGAACCCGGAGTCGATCAACCGCCTCGGCGAGCCCGTCGCCTACAAACTCCATCCGGCCGGTCTGCCGACGCTGCTCGCCGCCGAGGAGTCCTCGGTCCACAAGCGGGCGACGTTCGCGTCGAAGGCGCTGTGGGTGAGCCAGTACGACGTCGACGAGCGGTACCCGACCGGCGATTTCCCCAACCAGCACGCCGGTCATGCCGGCCTGCCGACATGGACGCAGGCCGACCGCAGCGTCGACGGTGAGGACATCGTCGTGTGGCACACGTTCGGGCTCACGCACTTTCCACGCGTCGAGGACTGGCCGATCATGCCCGTCGATACCGTCGGCTTCAAGCTGCGCCCCGAGGGCTTCTTCGACCGCTCCCCCGTCCTCGACGTGCCGGCCCCCGACTCCGGCGGCCACTGCTGCGCGGAGTGAGGGGCGGGCGGGTCACACGATCAGAGAGAGACCCCGAAGACGACTGGAACCAGCGTATACATGACGATCATGATCAACCCGAGTGAGATGACGTTCAACCACAGTCCCGCACGCATCATCTGCTTGATGGAGACTTCACCCGTGCCGAACGCCACGGCGTTGGAGGGCGTCGCGACTGGAAGCATGTAGGCGGAGCAGACAGCGAGGGTCACCGCAATCGTCATGAATAGCGGATCGAGGCCGACCCCCACCGCGACGGCACCGAAGATCGGCAGGAACGCCGCTGCGGTAGCGGTGTTCGATGTCAGCTCGGTCAAGCCGAGACCTACGACAATGACTGCGACGATGATCAGCCATGGGGGCAGGCCCGTCAGACCGGCAACCTGCTCTCCCACCCATCCTGAGAAACCCGTGGCAGTGAACATCGCCGACAGGGACAGGCCTCCGCCGAAGAGCAGCAGCAGGCCCCAGGGGACCTCCTTCGCGTCCGACCATCGCAACAGCGCCCGCCCGTCGCTGCCGTTCGTGCCGCCCCCAGCGGGCACGATGAAACAGGCGATCGCCGCAGCCATTGCAACCTGCGCGTCATCGATTGACCCGAGAAAGGCGGCGTTGGCGGCCAGCCACGGAATCTGCGCGAGAAACGGAACAGCGACCCAGAAGAAGATCGCCACCAAGAAGATCACCGACACTCGGCGCTCCGCGGTGGTCATTCGCCCGAGTTTCGCGAGTTCCTCGCGGATCACACCCTCACCTCCTGGGAGCTTGTCGACCTCTGGACGGAACACCAATTTGGTGAGAACCGCCCATGCAATGAACAGCATGACGATCGCCCACGGGATCCCGATGAGCATCCAGGTGCCGAACCCCATGTCGAAGTCATAGGCCTCACTGAGATAGCCCTTCATGAGCGCCATCGGGGGCTGGCCGATCAGCGTTGCCGTCGATCCGATCGTCACTCCGTAGGCAACACCGAGAAGCATCGACGCGGCGAACTTCGGACCGACTGCCTGCCTGTTCACTCTCCGCACGAGATCGATGATCGAGACGGCGATGGGAACCATGATGACTGCGGTGGCGGTGTTCGAGACCCACGCAGAAACGAACGCAGAAGCAATCATGAGTCCGAGGACTATCTGCGATGGCTTGGTGCCCACCAGGCGAATGGTCACGAGCGCGACACGCAGGTGCAACCGAGACTTCTCAGCAGCCAGACCGAGTATGACGCCACCCAGGACCAGGAAGATCACCGGATCGGCGTAAGGGGCCGCCACGGCTTTCATCTCTCCCATTCCGAACAGGGGAAACAGCACCAGCGGGAGAAGCGAAGTCACTGGGATGGGCGCAGCCTCGGTCATCCACCACAGCGCCATCCACAGCCCGCACCCGGCCACAGCCCGGCCCTCGAACGAGAGGGAGTCAGGCAGGATTGCGGCGAGGACGAGACCAGCCAGCGGTCCAAGTGTGACGAGCCACCAGTTGCGCCTCCGTCCGCCGTCCAGCGTGTCTTCGGGGTTCGTCTCGTGGCTTCCCGTCCGATGCGTCGTTGCGTCAGTCATGTCATCTCCCAGCTCGGTCCCCGCGCAGAATCACAGCGAGGATTCCCAGTGATCTCAATCACTGTAGAGTTGACGATCAAGATACAGAAGTACAGGTTTTTCCTCTTTTCATATGATGACGATATGAATCGAGGTCCGAGAGGCCGTTCGGCAATGATCACGCCGGGCTTGATTTCTCGCGTGCGTCAACCGTGATTGGAACCCCTATGGAACTGAGACACCTGCGCTATTTCCTTGCAGTGGCAGAGGAGAAGCATTTCGGGCGCGCTGCAGATCGACTGCACATGGCCCAGCCTCCGCTCTCCAACCAAATCAAACAGCTCGAAGCCGAACTCGGCACCACACTGTTCGAGCGAACGACGCGCAGAGTCGAGGTCACCGAGGCGGGGCTGCTCCTCATGGATCGAGCCCGGCAGCTGCTCTCCGACGTCGAAGCCGCAGAGTTCGACGTTGCGGAAGTGGGCCGCGGTGCCGCCGGTGTTCTCCGGGTCGGGTTCTCGGGAACGGCAACATACAGGCTCATGCCTGAGGTCGTCAGACGCGCGCAGACCGAGCTCCCCAATGTGCGTCTTCAGATCTCCGGTGAGATGCTCACACCCCAGATGGAGAACGCCCTGCTTGAGAACCGCATCGATATCGCTGTACTGCGGCCGCCAGTGCAATCGGGCGAACTCATACTCGACGAGTTCGAACAGACTCCGATCGTGGCGATTCTCCCGATGAACCATCCCGCGATCTGCCGTTCTCCTCAAGGGCATCCGGTGAGCGTGGCAGAGTTGGCCGACACCGGCCTTGTCAGCTATCCCCGCTCTTCCACGGTGGCGTCTGCAGTCTGGGAGCTCTACCGACAACTGGGGTTCCGCCCTCGCATCGTCCAGACCGCAACGGAGACCTCCACTCTCATTGCAATGGTCAGCGCCGGCTTGGGGGTCGCACTGATCCCGGATCCCTCAGGACTGCCATTGCGGACATCGATCGCTGTCCGACCGCTGGCTGAGCAGCTCACCATCGGCCTCGCCGTTGCCCGACGCGCTCACGGCGACCACGGAAGCCACGCCATCACGCCGCTCCAGTCGGCGTTTGCCAACCTGACCAGAGCTGCCTCCGCGCACCTGCGCGACAACGCCTGACAACGCGAGAAGACCACTGCTTCCCCAGGATCGATTGCGTCGGCAATCCCGCCCGGTCGCTGAGGAGACACGCTGGCTCCACCGGACGAGCACCGCTTCAGCCAGTGCTTCAACACCGCTCTGCGGTTCGGTCCGAAAGGTGCCGCAGCGGGACTCTCAGAGTGGCTGGGCCCGAGGCTCGTACCGGCGCGCACTCCACGGTGCTCACCGCCAGCTCGACCTCGGAATCCTGGCGCCCACGTCGCTGCGGGTCACGGTCGGTGGTGTTCGGCTGTGGGGCTGCTTCGTCATCATCGACCCCTCGGCCTCAGCCGCCGCTATTTGAGGAGGCGGTCCATGCGTCGGTCGCTCAGTCGCTTCCCACCGGTCTGGCACCCGGGGCAGTACTGGAGCGACCGGTCGGTGAAGGAGACCTCGGCGATCGTCGTCCCGCACACCGGGCACGTCTGACCGGTCCTCCCGTGCACGCGCAGCAGCTTCTTCTTCGCGGCCTTGATCTTCGCCGGGGGCAGCCCCGAAAGCGCCTCCCGTGCCGCAGTGAGCACCGAGGTCATCGCTGCGAACACGGCATCGGCATCGGCCTTGTTCGCCGTCGCGAACGGGGAGATCTTCGCGGTGTGGAGGATCTCGTCGGAGAAGGCGTTGCCGATGCCCGCGACGACGCTCTGATCGTCGAGCACAGTCTTGACCCGTGAGGTCGTCCCGGCGAGCGCGGCGGCGAACTGCTCCGCGGTGATCTCCAGGGCGTCGGGACCCGCATCGGCGAGCGCAGCGACATCGCCGAGGTCGCGGACGAGGGACACGGACGCATTCTTCTTCGTCCCCGCCTCGGTGAGGTCGAACCCTGAACCAGAAGCGAACGTGACCCGCATCCCCAGCGGCCCCTTCCCCATCCGCACCGGCGTCGACGGCGCGGCATCGTGCCAGACCAGCCAGCCGGCGCGGGCGAATCGGCACACCAGGGACAGCCCGTCGAAGTCGATGACGAGCGCTTTGCCGACGCGCCTCACCCCGGTGATCTCGAGCCCGATGACGGCGTCGAGCGGCGGGTCGGCGGTGTGCAGCAGCGAGAGCTCGGCGATGTCGACCTGCGCGATGAACTCACCGACGAGACGCGGGGTGAGGAAGTCGACGAGCGCTGAGACCTCGGGCAGTTCCGGCATGTGTCCAGTATGCGCCCGCCTCACTCCCGCACAAGGGACAGCCGCCGGAGGATGACGACCATGCCGAGACCTGCGCAGACGGCGCTGACACCGAACGGCCCGATGAGACCGAACCGCTGCAGGGCGAGCCCGGCGAGGACCGGTCCGACCGCCGCACCGAGGTTGAGCGCGACCGTCGCGAACGACCCGCCGAGTGTCGGGGCACCGGCGGCAGTGGCGACGATGCGCGCAATGAGAGTGCTGCCGATCGCGAACGAGAGGAATCCGATCAGCGGGGTGAGCACCCAGAGCATGACCGCGCCGAGGCGGCCGTCCGTCCCCGCCCCCGTGACCGTGAGGGCGAGCCCGATCCAGGTGAGCACGAGGACGGGCCCGAGCACCCCGAGGAGCCGCCTCCACCGTGCATCGGCGAACCGACCGGCGACGCTGACCCCGCAAAAGGCGCCGGTGCCGAACACCGCGAGGAGCACGGGCACGGCGGCACCGGTGAGACCGTGCGCGACCTCGGTGACCGCCGCGAGATACGTGAACGCCCCGAACGTCGCGGCGTTGACGAGCACCGCGACAGCGATGACGACGAGGAGGTCCGGGGAGCGCAGCGACAAGAGCTCGGCGCGCAGCGGAATCCGGTCGGCCGCGTGCGCGGTCCCTCCCGGGGCGGCCGCGAGAACGCCGAGGAGCGCGGGCACGCAGAGGGCGGCGATCACCCACAGCGCCGACCGCCAGCCGAAGCCGGCGGCGAGGAACGCCCCCGCCGGCACCCCGGCGATGAGCGCGAGCGTCGTCCCGGCGAGGACGACCCCGATCGCCCGACCCTGTCGCCCGGGGGCGACGAGTCGGGGGATGAGAGCGAGCGTGACCGCCACGAACCCCGCATTGGCGACAGCGGCGAGACTGCGGGTGGCGACGAGGACGGGGAACGAGTCGGTGAGCGCACCGCCGACATGAGCGAGGACGAAGACGACGAGGAAACCCGTCAGCGCGAACCGCGGCGAGAACCGACGGCTCGCCGCCGCCATCACCGGGGCGCCGACGACCATGCCCACGGCGAATGCGGTGGTCAGCAGCCCCGCCTCGGCGAGGGAGACGTCGAGATCACGGGAGATGTCGGTGAGCAGACCGACGAGGACGAATTCGGAGGTGCCCTGCGCGAACACGGCGAGGGCAAGGAGATAGAGCAGCACAGGCATGAAGCAGCCTTTCGGACACAGCAGCGTCAGGGATGAACCGTCTGGCACTGCCGGTGCCGGGATGAGGATCTCCGGACTATCGGCGTGCCGACAGCCCGGTCCTGGATGCTTCTGGTGTGCTCACGCGTCCAAGGCTAATGGGGGCGTGGGGGAACAGCAACGCCCCGGGGCGGATCACGCCCCGAGGCGGGTCCCGGGTGTGGTGCGGGTCAGCCCTGGGAGCCGGCGGCACTGCCGCCGGAGCCGCTGCTGCCTGAGCCGGATCCGGAGCCGCCGCTGCCGGAACCACCCGATCCGCTCGAGCCGTTGCCGCCCGAGCCGGATCCGCTGCTCGAGCCGCTGCCACCGGAATCCGAGCCGCTGCCGCTGCTGCCCGAACCGGAGGTTCCCGAGTCGCTGCTCGTGCTGCTGCCCGAGCCGTCCGAGGTCGACGAGGAGTCCGAGCTCGAGCTGCTCGACCCGGAGGTGTCCGAGGACGTGCCGCTCGTGTCGCTGCTCGAGTTCGTGCCCTGATCCGTGCCGGTCTGATCGCTGTTCGACGAGGACGTCGAGCTCTGATCGCTCTCCCCCGACGTCGAGGAGCTGCTGTCGCTGCTGGTGTTTCTGCCGCTCTCCCCGCTCGAGCTCCCGGAGTTCGAACCGCCGTCGCTGCCGCCGTCGCTCGATGACGATCCGGACTCGTCGCCGCTGCCGGAGTCGCCGGTCACCGATCGCGAGATCTGCGAGGTGCCCGGCGAGATGTCGGCCTGCGTGAGGTTCTCGGCGATGACGACGCCGCCGAGGCCGATGCCGAACGCGGCGACGCCGATGGCCACCGGGTAGAGGACGCGCTTGCGCTTGAGCTTCTGCAGCCACGACTTCGGCTCGTCGTCGGCATCTGTGCCCGCGGCCGCCTCGGCGTTCGCCTCCGTCTCGTCGAGGTTGCCGAACGCCGAATCGGTGCGCGACGGATCGCCGTCGACGGCACCGTAGACCGCCGTGGCGTCCGGATCTGCACTGCCGGGTGCTGTGCTGCCTGAGGATGTGCTGCCGGGAACCGTGCCGTACACGGCAGTCTGGTCGCTGCCGGGGGCGTCAGGGTTCGTGCTGCCGGGGGCGCCGGCACCGGGGCCGACGAGCGGGAGGGTCGCGCCCTTCTTTACGGCAGGGGCGAGCTTCGACCCGACCTCCTTGACGGCTTCCTTGCCCTTCTCGATGCTCTTGCTGTAGATGCTCACAGCGAGCGCGGTGACGATGCTCGCGATGCCCGCCCCGATGACGGTTCCGGCCACACCGAGCTGGCCGCCGACGATCGACGACGTCGCGGCCGCACCGGCGCCGGCGAGCAGCTGGGTCGCGGAGATCCCGTTGCCGCCCTTCTCCTTCTTCTCGTCCGTGCTCTCGTCACCGTCGGTGGTGTCGAGCGTCGTCGTCTCCGCGGCGACCGCGGGCGCGACTGATGTCGGCTGCGCGGCCGTCTGCTGGGCGTGAACAGGCTCGGTGTGCGCCGGCCGGCTCTCGGTGACGGGACCGTCGCGACGAATCGGGTTGGGCGGCAGGACAGGCTGATGGGCAGCCGTCATCTCCTCCGTGACCATCGGCAGGGCCTGGGACGGCCGGCTCTCCTGCGGAGTCGATCCCGTTGCGGGATCGTTCGGGTCATGCGGATCTCTGTTCTGCGGCGCCAACGTACCTCCAAGACTGTGTGACTCTCCCCAGTATTCTCCGCCGAGGTCCGGAGACGCTGACCGGGGTCCCCCGAAACTGAGAGCCGTCTGGACGCCGACGCCTGGCCCGTCCCCCATGACCTGGACCGATGCGCGGTCGTGTGACGGGCGGAACAGGCGACTGACATGGTTTGTCCAGGAACCTTGTCACCCGTCAGGCGAATCCGATCCCGCCGAGGCGGTCCCCCGGCCCCATGGCATCGTCGTCGCCGAGGCGGAGGAGATCGAAGCGGCGCCAGTGCGGGCCGTCGGTGAGGGCGAGTGCGAACCGCGGCCGAGCGGACTCGCCGGGCTCTGCCGTCCCGGTGGGGTCGAGGATCGTCGTGGGCTCGAGCATCATCGTCAGCGGCGGCAGCGTCGCCTCGTCGGTGACGACCATGAGGTTGACGGCGAAGGTCGGGGCCGCGAGGTCGGTGAGCGCGACGGCATCGGACCCGGAGAAGCGCAGCGGTGATCCGGGGCCGGCCCGGTGCGCGGTGCCGGCGATGTCGAGGACCACCTCGGCGTCGGTGGGAAGGAACGTCCGGTCGAGTCCGGGCAGGGAGGAGAACGGACCGGTCCGCTCGAGGCGGGCGATGCTCAGCCGCCACGAACGCCGGTCGGGGGTGAGCGCCGTGGAGGCGTCGAGGGAGACGAGCTCGGTCGTCTCGCCCGCGCCGTTGGCCCAGGGAACAGGGACGATGTCGGCGAACGACGCGATGATCTCCATGGCATCCATCGTAGGTGCGCCCGCCGTCGTCAGCGCGGGTGAGGGGCTAGCCTGGGAGCACACGGACCTCCGGCAAGGAAGCAGCGATGACCGTTCCGCCCCGCCCTGACTCGTCTGACAAGTCAGATTCATCTGACACTTCAGGCTCGTCTCGCCCGCCGCACCTCGATCCCGGTGACGGCCTCACCGAGGAGATCGTCACGCTCGCCGACGGCCGCCGCATCCGCACCGTCACCGCAGGTGAGGCGCCTGGTCCGTGCATCGTCTTCGAAGCGGGCATGGGTGCCTCGGCGGCTGCCTGGACGCACATCCAACGGGAGGTCGCCACCCGCACCCGGACCGTGTCCTACGACCGCGCGAACATCGGCGGCAGCGCTGACGACCGGAGTCCGCGCAGTCTCGAGCGGATCGTCGACGACCTCGCCGAGGTGGTCGACCAGGTCGCCGGGAACACGCCGGTCGTCCTCGTCGGCCACAGCTGGGGCGGACCGATCGTCAGACTCTTCGCGCACCTCAACCCCGAGCGGGTCGCCGGGATGGTGCTCGTCGATGCGACCGCCTCGGCGATCCTCTCCCCTGCGGTCGCGGCCCTCAACGCCGGTTCGATGCGGCTCGGGTCGCTGCTCATCCGGGCCGGCCAGGGCGATCGCTTCACCCGAACGCTCCTGCCCGACGGGGCATCACCGCTGATCACCGAGGCGGATCTCGCCCTGTTCTGGCGCGACTCGCTCACCCAGCGGGCGATGCGCATGGCGCTGCGCGAGGAACGGCATGTCACCTCGTCGATCGCGCTCATGCGGATGCTCGAACGCGACGGCGGACCGGACGTGCCCGGCGTCGTCCTCCAGGGCGGTCGGCAGCGGGGACTGCTCGAGCGGCGGATGCGCTCGCGCCAGAACGCGGCGGCGGCGACGAACGTCGACACGATGCCGCAGGGCAGGCTCGTCGTCCTCGAGGACGCCGGGCATCTCGTCACCCATGAGCGTCCCGATGCCGTCATCGACGCCGTCGACGACGTGCTGTCGCGCTGAGTCTCAGTTGACGCAGAGACAGAACGGGTGACCGGCCGGGTCGAGGAAGACGCGGAATGTCTCCCCCGGCTGGACGGCGGCCTTCCCGGCGCCGAGCCCGATGACCTCCGCCTCGGCGGCATCGAGGTCATCGACCATGACGTCGATGTGCATCTGCTGCGGGTGCTCCTGGCTCGGCCAGCTCGGGGCGTGGTAGTCCTCGACCTGCTGGAAGCAGATGGGCGGCCAGGAATCGGACGTGATCTCGGCCCATGTGCCGTCGTCGTCGACGCGGACCTGCCAGTCGAGGAGTTCGCCGTAGAACTGGGCGAGCTCACCAGCATCCGGAGCATCGAGAACGACCACGGGCTGCTTTGCGATAGCCATGGTCCTGAGTCTACGCCGCAGGGCGGACACGACCCAGGGAATCACCGACTCGATAGAATTGTTGAGCAATAACAGCGCACCTGCCAGAGCCACGGCGCATGAGAGGACTTCGATGAGCACGCACACCCTGCCGGTCGCGGACGGTCCCGCGGTCTACGTCATCCACGACAATCCCGAGTGGATCCCGCCGTTCGCTGACGCCTTCGCCGACCTCGGCGTCGAGCTCGTCGAGTGGCTGCTGCCCGGTGCCGCGATCGACCTCGCCGCCGCCCCGCCCGAGGGCGTCTTCTGGTCCCGACTCTCGGCATCGTCGCACACCCGCACGGACCCCCACGTCAAGGAGTACGGACGCGCGGTCCTCGCGTGGCTCGAGGCCGCAGGCCGCACCGTCGTCAACGGCTCGCAGGTCCTCGAGCTCGAGGTCAGCAAGATCCGCCAGCACCGCGTGCTCGCCGCGCACGGGATCGAGGTGCCGGCCACCTCGGCGAACATCGGATCAGCGGCGATCGCCGAGGTGGCTGCCGGGTTCGCGCCCCCGTTCATCACGAAGCACAACCAGGGCGGCAAGGGACTGGGCGTGCGCCGCTTCGACTCGCACGCCGAGCTCGAGGCCGCCGTGGCCGACTTCGCCCCCGACGGGTCCACCGAGCCGATCGACGGCATCACCCTCGTCCAGGAGTACCTGCAGCCGGCCGCGCCGTTCATCACGCGCGCCGAGTTCATCGGCGGCCGCTTCCACTACGCCGTCGCCGTCGACGTCTCCGCCGGCTCCTTCGAACTCTGCCCCGCCGATGCCTGCGCCGTTCCCGGGACGGCCGGCAGCCTCGGCGACAGTCAGTTCACCCGGCGCGACGAGATCACCGCGGACACCCCGCTCATCGGTCGGCTCGAAGCGCTGCTCACCGAACTCGGCATCGACTTCGCCGGGGTCGAATTCATCGACACCGCCGACGGTCGCCAGGTCGTCTACGACATCAACACGAACACGAACTACAACGCCGAGGTCGAGGCCGGCGAGCGTGCGGCCGGCCGTCAGCCTGCCGCCGTCCGGCTGGCCGAGGTGCTCGGCGCGAAGCTCGAGGCCGCCCATCATGACGCAGCTGTGGCGGCACCGGTCGGCTGATAGTCTCGAACCACCACAGGGGAGCGCCGCGACCGGCGCTGAGAGTGCGCACGCAGACCCTTAGAACCTGATCCGGGTGACACCGGCGGAGGAAGATGGAGGCTCATCATGATCACAGTCGCGACCGGCGGAGCCGTGCCCGAGCTGCGGGCGAGCGCCGAGGCGGAGTGGACCGCGGCGACCCATCACCGGTTCGTCTCCGAGCTCTTCGCGGGCACCGTCGACGACGCGGTGATGGCGAAGTACCTCGTCCAGGACTACCAGTTCTTCGATGACTTCCTCTCGATGCTCGGCGCCAGCGTCGCCCACGCCGACACCATCACCGCGAAGCTCCGGTTCGCCCAGCAGCTCGGGTTCCTCGCCGCCGATGAGGATTCGTACTTCCTCCGCGCCTTCGCCGAGGTGGGGGTGGAGCCCGCGGACTACACCGATCCCCAGCTCACCGAGGTGACCGCGGGGTTCCGCGACGTCATGCGCGAGGCGGTCGCCGCGGCGTCGTACCCCGACGTCCTCGTCGTCCTCGTCATCGCCGAATGGCTCTACCTCGAGTGGGGCGAGCAGGATCGGGCCATGCCGAGCCGCGACCTCCACACCGGGTGGATCGACCTCCACCGCGGGGAGGCCTTCACCGGCTGGGTGCAGTTCCTCGTCGACGAACTCGAACGGGTGTACCCGCGCGGGGACGATGCGGCATCGGCTGCCGCCCGGCAGCGCCTGGCCGATCTGTGGCAGCGGGCCGTCGGGCTCGAACGCGCGTTCTTCGACGAGGCGTACCGGTGACCGCGCTGCCGGGCCAGGCTGCTTCTCGTACCGGCTAGGGCTACTTCTCGTAGACTTCGGCGGCAGCGGAGAAGAGGAGCGAGATGCCCACGGCTCCGGCGTCGGGTGTGCCGGCTCCGCGGCCGTCGACGTAGCTCGCCCGACCCCGCCTCGCCTGCATGTCGGCCGTCGCCTGTGCCGCCTCGGCGGCGGTCTGCGCCGCTGAGGCGAATCCCTTCCCGAACGCCGAGGCGGTGGGATGGAGGACGTCGACGACGGTCCGATCCCCGGTCTCAGCGCCGCCGACGCGCTGGATCGCCGCGCATCCGGCCGCCGTCGCCCGCTTCCAGAGGTCAGACGCGGTCTCGCGGTGGGTGTCGGCGTCGAGTTCGGCGTAACCGGCGCTGAGCTCGTGGAAGAGCAGGCCGAGGAGCGGTCCGCTCGTGCCGCCGACGCCGCCGAGGAACGCCGCTTCGGCTGCGGCGAATCCCGCGGCCTCGGAGGAGTCGACGAGTCGAGTGGCGTGGCGCAGTCCACCGCGGAGGTTGTCCCCGAAGTCCCCGTCACCGCCCACCTGATCGAGTTCCGTCAGATGGGCGTGCTGCTCCTCGACGAGTTCGGCGAACCGGCGGAGCACCGCGGTCTCGAGATCCGTGTCCCCACCGGCTGCCGTCCGCTGCCGCAGAGAGTCGGCGGTCGACGTCGGCTCCTGCGCACTCCGCGTCGCCGCTGCCGTCGGCACCGCCTCGGCGTGCGCGGACTCACCGCCGCGGGTGGGGAACGCCGCGGTGCGGGAGGCGGCGTTCCACCAGTCGAGCCAGGACGGCTGCAGGCGGGTGACGGTGAGGGAGAACCCGGTCATGTCGAGCGCGGTGACATAGCTGCCGACAAGGGACGCGGCGATCGACTCGCCTGCGGTCTCGAGGGCGGCACCGAGGGCGTCGTGGACATTGAAGAGTTCGATCTGGGTCGTCGCGCCGAGTCCGTTGACGAGGACGAGGAGCTCGTCGTCGGCCGGGGTGCCGGGAACCGCGGCGAGGAGCTCACGGCACATCCGGTCGATGAGAGCCTCGAAGCCGTCGTGCGGAATCGAGGTCGCTGCGCGCTCACCGTGGATGCCGACGCCGTATTCGAGGGTGCCCTCGGGAAGGTCGAACGCGGGCCGACCGGTGTGGGCATCGGTCTGGGCGCGAGCGGCCACGGCGAGGCTCCGGGACCGGGCGACCACCTCGGCGCCGAGGTCGGCAAGCTCGTCGAGACCCCACCCGGCGTCGGCGGCAGCGCCGAGGATCTTCTCGACGATGACGGTCGCCCCGGTGCCGCGGCGGCCGGTCTCGGTGTCGTCGCTGTCGGTGGCGATGTCGTCGTCGACGAGCACGGTCGCCACGGGGATGCCGGCGGCGCGGAGACGTTCGGCGGCGATGCCGAAGTTGATGACGTCGCCCGTGTAGTTCTTGACGATGTGGAGGACGCCGTCGGGGCCGGCCACCGCCTGCGACGCCGCGAAGATCTGCGCGTTGTGCGGTGAGGCGAAGACCTCACCGGGGACGGCGGCGTCGAGCATGCCCGGGCCGACGAAGCCGACGTGCATCGGTTCGTGACCGGAGCCGCCGCCGGAGACGAGGCCGACGGTCCGCGTCGGGGACTGCGCTGTCGAACTCACGAACAGGGGATCCTCGGTGAGCGCGACGAGATCGCTGTGGGCCCGGGCGAACCCGCGCAGCGCTGAGGGGATCGGGGTGGACGAGACGAAGAACGCGTTCATGACGGCCAGCCTAACGTCCGGTGATGCCGGGCACCACGTGGCACTATTGACCGATGAACGATTCCCCTGCCGAGTCCGGACGCATTCCGTTCGGGCTGTTCTGCCCCGAGATCATCGAGACCGTCCCGCCGCGGTTCTTCCCCACCACCGTGTGGGGGTACTTCGAAACGGAGAACGCGGACGGGGAGACCGGGTGGATCGAGCGCACCTCCGACGGGGCGTCGTACGCGACGATCCTCTCGCAGATCTCGGGCTTCCTCGTCGAAACCGAAGCCGCGAACGCGTGGGTCGATGACGAGGTGCCGATCGATGATGACAGCGCGGAGGATGGAGAAGCGCAGGACAGGACGTTGTCCCAGCTCAGCGGCGATGTCCTCGTCGAAGAGGCCTCGGCGGCACTGTCCCAGCTCACGGTCTTCCCGCTGCCGCCCGGGCATGAGGCCACCGGCCGCTACGTCGCCCTCATCTGCGATGACGACCCGTTCGAATCCGGCAACGTCGAACTCCTCACCGAGGATGTCAGCAGCGAGCTCGTCGAGGGGCTGCTCCGTGTGGCTCAGGCGCGGTTCGCCGAGACGCTCTCGTTCAGTCCCTTCGACGACGATGACGAGGAATCGGACGAAGACGAGGGCAGCGCCGGCCCGTCTGTGACGACCCCGGATGCCCCCGACGACTCCCTCCCGGGCGTGACGACGTTCGGTGAGCTCTTCGCCGGCTGGGTGTTCCTGCCTCTGCCGGATGACGTCGACGTCAGCGCCGTCTGGTCGCTCATCCTCACCACCGGCTCGGATGGCGGAATCCAGCGATACACCCGGCGCACGCCGCTGCTCGATGAGAACGTGCTCGCGGGTGCCCTGGCGCGGATGGTGTTCGAAGTCGAGGCGGGCCTCCTCGACAGTTTCGACGATGACGACGACCCCGCGCGGCTGACGCGGGAGACGCTGCCCGAACTGAGCTCCCTCGTCCCCGACGACTCACCGACGCGTCCGCTCGATCCGCGGATCGCCACGCTCGCGACGCGGGCCCTGCCCGCCGGTGAGACCCCGATCGTCGCGAGTCTCCTCCTCTTCGGCACCGATCGACTCGGGTCGAGCACCGTCCTCTGCGACTGGGTGACGACACCGGATGCGGTCGCCATCGGTGATGTCGAGTACGACGGCTTCGAAGAGCTCGGCCTCGCCCGCTCCGCATTGCGCGACCTCCTCCAGAACGGCCTCGGCGAGTTCTGAGGCACAAGCGACGTTCTGGCGCATGAGAGACTGAACCCATGAGCACTGAGCTGGATGTCGCTGTCGTCGGATCGGGTCCCAACGGTTTGGCCGCCGCCGTGACGATGGCCAGGGCAGGGCTGTCCGTCGAGGTCTTCGAAGCCCAGCCGACGATCGGCGGCGGAGCGCGCACCCTCGACCTCGGGCTCGCCCCGGGCATCACGAACGACATCTGCTCGGCCGTCCACCCGCTCGCGATCGCCAGCCCCTTCTTCGTCGACTTCGACCTGCGCGCCCGCGGCCTGGAGTTCACCACCCCGGAGATCTCCTACGCCCAACCGCTCGACGGTCAGCCCGCCGCGCTGGCCTTCCACGATCTTGCGACGACGGTCGACCACCTCGGCGAGGCCGGCCCGGAATGGGATCGGTTCTTCCGTCCCCTCCTCGACCGCGTCGACGACACGATCTGGCTCTCCCTCGGCGACAAGCGCTCGATCCCCCCGACCCTGCGCGACGTCGACGGGATCGCGAACATCGTGAAGTTCGGGATGCGTCTGCTCTCGCAGGCGAGCCCCGCGTGGAACATCCCGCTCTCCCACGAGACCACGCAGGCGCTCTTCACCGGTGTCGGCTCCCACGCGATCGGCCCCCTGCCGGGCATGGGCACCGCGGCCACGGCGACGATGCTCGCGACGATCGCCCACGCCGGCGGCTGGCCGTCCCCGATCGGCGGGTCGCAGGCGATCACCGATGAACTCGTCGCCGACCTCGAAGCCCACGGCGGCAGGGTCACCGCCGACGCCCGGATCAGCCACGTCTCCGATATGCCCGCGGCCCGCGCCTACATCCTCGACACCTCGGCGCTGAATGCCGCCCAGATCTTCTCCGGCCTCCTGCCCGCCCACGTCGACCGCGCCCTGCGGGCCTTCAAACACGGCAACGCCGCGGCGAAGGTCGACTTCGTGCTCAATGGTCCCGTCCCCTGGGCCGACCCGAACGTCGCCCGCGCCGGCACCGTCCACCTCGGCGGCACACGGGCGCAGATGGCCGAGGCCGAGGGCGACGTCGTCGCCGGGCGCATGCCCGACCACCCCGTCTGCCTCGTCTCCGACCCGACGGTCTTCGACCCCTCCCGCGAGGTGAACGGTCTGCGGCCGCTGTGGACGTACTGCCACGTCCCCTTCGACTGCCCGATCGACCCCGCCGACTACATCATCAGGCAGCTCGAGCGCTTCGCCCCCGGATTCCGCGACACGATCGTCGACTACCGGTCGGTGCCCGCCTCGGAGATGGCCGGACACAACCAGAACTACCAGGGCGGGGACATCGCCACCGGCATCATCACCTTCTACCGCATGCTCGCCCGCCCGCGGACGAACTGGGACAACTACAGCCTCGGGGTGCCCGGCGCCTACCTCTGCTCCGCGGCGACCCCACCGGCCCCCGGCGTCCACGGCATGAACGGCTGGTTCGCCGCCCAGCGCGCGCTCAAGCACCGCTTCGGCATCGACGAGACCCCGAGCCTCGCCCCGGAGACCGTGAGCCGGTAACCGCTCCAGCGACTCTGACTCTGCCCCTCCCCGCACGTTAGGCACCGCATGAGCCATCCGCCCCAGCCTCACCCCCAGCCACACCCTCAGCCGCACCCCCAATCCGCTCCCCCACCCACCGCGGGACCGCCTCGGCGCGCGTTCGCTCCCGACCTCGCCCGCGGCTTCATGCTCTGCCTCATCGGGATCGCCAACGTCTCGGCCTACCTGTGGGGCACGTCGAGCGCCGACTCCCTGACCGGCCATCCGCCGAGCGACTCCGCCCTCGACGTCGTGCTGTCCGTGCTCACGATCCTCTTCGTCGACGGCAGCATCTACCCGATGTTCGCGTTCCTCTTCGGCTACGGCATCGTCCAGTTCGCCCGCAACCGCACCGCCGCCGGCGACAGCCCCCAGTCGATCACGCGGATGCTCCTGCGCCGCCACCTCTGGCTCGTCATCTTCGGCTTCGTCCACGCCGCGCTCCTCTTCGGCGGCGACATCCTCGGCGCGTACGGCCTGTGCGGGCTCGCCCTCGGCTACCTCATCGTCAACGCGCGCGACCGCATCCTCACCATCACCGCGTGGGTGCTCACCGGCGTCCTCGTCCTCTTCGTCCTCGTCCAGATCGGGTTCGTCGCACTGGCGCTGGCCTTGGGCGGCGGGACCGACACCGAGGTGGCCGCCGGGTCCGACGGGGAGGACGTCGTCGCCGCGAACACGATCCTCGGCAGCCTGCTCACCCAGGGTGCGGACGAACCGAACTACCTGCTGGCCGCCGGCATCCGCCTCCTCGTCTGGGTGATGGCGACCGTGCTCAGCATGCTCGCGCTCACCGTGCCGATCACCATCATCCTCGGCGGACTCGCCGCCCGGCACTGGTGGATCGAACCGCGACCGGCGGAGTCGGGAACGGCACCCAACGCCGAGGCGGCCCGCCGTCCCCGTCTCGGCCTCGTCGCCGCGATCGGCGTTCCCGTCGGTGTCCTCGGGGCGCTGCCCCGGGCTCTTGCATACCTCGGCTGGGTGCCGGAGGACGCGGCGTTCGTCCAGCTCTTCAGCGGGCTCAGCTCCCTCACCGGCGCCTGCGCCGGCATCGGGTACGCGGCTCTGTTCGGCCTCATCGGGCTGCGCGTCCAGAACCGTCCGCCGAGGCTTCTGCTGCCTGTGGCCTACCTCGGCAAACGCTCGCTGAGCTTCTACCTCCTCCAGTCGGTGATCTTCGCCCCACTGCTCACCGCATGGGGCTTCGGCCTCGGCGGAACGTGGAACACGACCCCGGCGTTCCTCCTCGCCATCGGCGTCTGGCTCGTCTCGCTCGGCCTCGCGACGTGGTTGGAGAGGAAGAACGCCAAAGGCCCCGCCGAGGTGGTGCTCCGCCGGCTCACCTACGGACGGTGAGGCCGGGGTGAGCCACCCACGCGTACGCATCGTCGTCGAACGACCAATCGACGACCTCGGTGATGCCGCTGATCGCGTCGGTGAGCCAGTACGTCGTGTCGGGGTTCCATCCGGCCATGAGACTCGCCGTGTTGCAGTCGGTGTTGCCGCGGAAGGGCGCATCACCTCGTCCATCCACGATGCTGTCGTCGCTCACATCGATGACGACACCGGCGGTGCGCACGTACCCGGCCAGGCTGACATGGACGCCGTCGAACTGCTCAGCCACACGTGACCAGTCGGGGATGACCCAGCGACCCTTGCGTCCGGTGGCTTCGAACCACACCTCTCGCCGCTGCGCGGTGAGATCGAGCGGAAACCTCCGGCAGAGCGCAGCCCACTGCTCCGGACCGCTGACGGTGAACACGCGGGAGGTGTCCCGCAGACGCACCCGTCGCGCTCTCGCTCGTTCGAGTCCGAAATCGTCCTCGACCAGGCCAAGACCGATGGGCTCTCCGCTCGGCCACGTCCCGGTCGTCGACCAGAGCTCAACCGCAGGGGTCGACCACCACTCCCCCGCGCCGACGTCGAAGGGGCTGAGACGGTAGGCGCGGCGAGACGACTCCTCTTCGGCCATCACTTCTGCACGCCACTGAGCCAGACTCGTCGCCGCCTCATCGGTCGGCAGCGACGGCTCCACACCGCCGAGAGGACTGAGGAGATCGGTCGGATCCGCACCGAGCACCCGCCTCGTCGCGTCACGGTTGGGCGGGTCGTCCCACGTCAGCTCCCACTGGTCGTCGACATGGGGACCACGCGACCATGTCTCGAGGAGTCCGCTGTCGACAACGGCTTCGGCCCACGGACCCAGAGCATCGACCATCTCCGGATCCTCGGCAAGGACCGCATCGGAATGCGGCGGCTGCCAGTACATCGCTCCAGCGATGACCGCGACCATTGCGTGTTCGAGGTCGGTCTGAGTCGGTGGGACCGGATCGAGGCTTCGCAGTGCTTGCGCGACCTCGGTCGGCTGCACGTTGCGAAGATGGGTCTCACCGTCATCGCCGCCGTAGACGGCCGAGTCGATCCCTCGCTGCCTGTCGAGCACGCAGACGGCACGGTGCATCGCTTCGCTGACAACAGCGAACGGAACCGTCTGGTCCGAGTCCGGGCTCTCGCCACTGGTGACGAGATTGAGCACGAGTGACCGTCCCCGCGGGGACGCGAGCAGGTCATCGACCGTCAGCGGCCCACCGAGGTGGAACGAGGCGGGCGATTGGGCACCCGGAGCGTGGTGGTCGTCAGGCATGGTCTCACCCTAGACGGCCTGGACCTGCGCACGACCGGAGCGAGAAGAACCGTGATCGAATCGCGCCTCGGCAGGCTCACCGGGTGCCAGACGTCCCTGCGGGGACGTCCTCGTCCGACTCGCTCTCCGACCCGACCCCAGCCTCGGCATCGGCAGCCTCCGGCACGATGGGCACGGGATCGGGCACCGCCTCGGCGATCGCCCCTGCAGCCGCGCGCGGCCCGACGCCTGCGCGCAGTCCGGCACCTGCCCGCAGACCGGCACCGAGGACGCCGATGATGACGAGTGCTGCCCCGCAGAGCTCGCCGATGGTCACGGTCTCCCCGAAGGCGAACCATGCCGCGCTCATGCCGACGATGGGCACGAGCATCGAGAACGGGGCGACGACGCCGGCGGGGTTGCGCGAGAGCAGCCACGACCACACGCCCGACCCGATGACCGTGGCGATGACGACGGTGTAGACGAGCCCGGCGATGCCGAGCAGACCGGTCGGCGTCGCCAGCGTCGTCAGGGATGTCCCGATCCGGTCGGGGCCTTCGACGAGCAGGGCGAGGAGGAGCATGGGCACGGGCGGGACGACCGACATCCACATCGTGAACTTCACGGGTTCGACCGAATGCGCCTGCCGGTTGCAGATGTTGCCGATCGCCCAGCCGAAGGCGCCGGCGAGCGTGAGGAGGAACGGCAGGAAGCTCGCGCTCGAGTCGAGCCGCTGCCACCCGACGACACCGAGCCCGGCCATGGCGAGCAGGAGGAACGCCATCTGCGAGGCGCGCACCCGCTCCCGCAGCACCGTCATCCCGAGGAGGACGGTGAACGGCCCCGAGGCCTGAAGGACGAGGGAGGCGAGTCCGGCGGGCATGCCGGCGGCCATCGCCCAGTAGAGAAACGCGAACTGGAGGATGCCGAAGCCGAGCCCGTAGCCGAGGATCCACCGGAACCGCACCCGCGGCATGGGGACGAAGAGGAGTGCGGGGATCGCGAGGAGGGAGAAGCGCAGCGCGACGAGGAAGAACGGCGGGAACTGGTCGAGGGAGAGGTCGATCGCGAGGAAGTTGAGTCCCCACATCACGGCCACCGAGGCGGCGAGGAGGCAGTGTCTGGCAGTCATGACTCCATTCTTGAGCGGCCCACTCATTAGCACAATCGCAAAGATCTGAAGTGTCCTTGTAGCATTGCTTCATGGTCATCGATCCGCGGCACCTCGAGCTCCTCCGCCTCCTCGATGAGCGCGGCAGCGTCACCGAGGTCGCGCGCGTCACGCACCGCACCCCCTCGGCGGTCTCCCAGCAGCTGCGGCAGGCGACCCGGGAACTCGGGCGCGCCCTCGTCGAACCTGCCGGACGCGGACTCGCCCTCACCCCGGCGGGGCGGCTGCTCGCCGCGGGCGGCCGGGACCTCGCCCGCACGCTCGCGCGCGTGCAGGCGGACTGGGAGGGCCACCTCGGCGAGCCCATCGGGAAGATCACCCTCGCCGGGCTCCCGAGCGCACTCACCTACCTCCTGCCCGACGCCCTGCGCGAACTGCACCGGACGCATCCGGGACTGCGGCTGCGAACCTCCGACGTCGACCTCGCCGAACACGAGTTCGCGGCCCTGACCAGCGATGTCGACATCGTCATCGCCCACAGCCTCGTCTCCGACCGACCGGCAGGCACGGACGGACTCACCGTCGTGCCGCTGGCGCGGGAACCGATCGACGTCGCGATGGCCACGGCCCACCCGCTCGCCGCGAGAGCCGAGCTCACCCCCGACGATGTCGTCGACTGTCCGTGGGTCGGGGTGCCGCACGGATACCCGTTCAACTCGGTGCTGCTCTCCCTCGCCCACGTCACCGGTCGCGACCTCGACGTCGTCCAGCGCATCCGCGACAACCGGCTCATCGAGGCGATCGTCGCCTCGAGCGATCAGCTCGCCCTCCTCCCCCGATTCACGACACCGCGGGACGCCGGGCTCACCCTCGTCCCGCTGTCGGGAGTGACGACGATGCGCTGGGTCGTCGCCGTCATGCGCCCGGACACGGCCGAACGCGTCGCGGTCAGGCGCGTGCTCGAGGCGCTGACGCGAAGCGACGAGGGACGAGCTTCTCCAACGGCAGGAACGCCGCCCAGCAGATGACGGTCGGGAGGAAGTGGATCCCGAGCGCGAAGTACGTCATGAGGTGGAAGAGGCAGAAGAAGGCGACGATGAAGTAGATCGCCTTGCCCTTGACGAACAGCGCGATCGGCGAGAGGAACTCGAAGACGAGCGTTGCCCACTGGGCGGCGATGAGGAGGCCGGGCATCTCGAGGAACGGCTTCGACCATTCCGCCCCGCGGCGCATCAGCGCCCAGATGATCACCGCGCCGTTGGCCCAGTCCGTGATGTCGCCGGAGGCGATCCACTTCATCAGCACCGAGTAGAAGTACGTGAGGACGACGGAGATCTGGACGACGCGCAGCGCCCAGCCCGCCTTCGCCGAGGTGGTCCCCACCTCCCGGAAGCGGGCGACGCCGACCGTGGGGAGGACGACGGCGGCGATGACGAGCGCCATGTGGTCGTGGGCGACGTACCCGTAGCCCTGCGTGTAGAACATCCACGCCCCGAAGGTGATCGCGACGATGATCCCGCTCGTGCGCTGGAGGATCCCGATCGCGGCGAGCACGCAGAAGGTGATGATGAGGGCGAGCAGGATCTGCGCGCCGAGGACGCTCACCGGTGGGATGCCGAGCACCCGAGCCAGCCACAGCGGCTGGTAGAGCTCGGGCGTCCACCCGTGCGGGATGACGTCACCGGAGATCGTGAGGACGTCGATGATGATGAAGACGTAGATGATGAAGCGGAACACCGCGACCCGCGCCAGCGGCACCTGCGGCATGAACCAGCGGAGGAAGGGATTGCGGTGGTCGGGCAGGGTCGGCGACAGAGTCCCGGCGGTCGGCGGAGTCGTGGTCGAGGAGGCCATGGTCACTGCACCTCCCACGTCGCGAGGGTCCGGGTCACAGGGTCGCCGACGCTGCGGCCGTTGTCGAGCTGCGTCGTGTCACGGCAGAGGATCATCTCCTCGGGCTCGGGCTGACCGGGATGGAGCCGGATGTAGGAGTCGGCGAGCGTCTGGAGCAGCTCGGGGTTGTCGATGACCCGCTGCAGCTGGGATTCGACGTCACCGCGCTCGATGCCGACGGTGGCCGTGTTGAACGCGAGCCGCGTCGGTTCGTCCTCGCCGGGGAACCGCGCCGCGATGCACGTCGAGTTGACCTCGCCGTTGAGGTCCTTCGCCGTCGCGTACTGGGTGAGGGAGCCGAGCGGGAAGAAGTCGTTCGTGTTGAGGAACTGCCCCGCCGTGAGGATGACGAGGGCGACCGCGGTCACCGCGATCCGCCAGCCCGTCCCGATCCGCGACAGCGGTGCCCTCGCCGAGGCGGTCGCGGGCCCAGGTGCGTCAGCGGGCTCTGATGCGTCAGCGGGCTCGGGTGCGCTGCCCGGTTCATTCGCGTTGCCTGGCGGGGTGTTCGTGAGGAGTCGGCGCTTCTTCTCGTCCATGTGCTGCGGGGCTCATCCTCTCGTGCCGCGGTCGGTCGCCCGGTCCGGCACTCTGGGTGCGCGGACGGTCTGCTCAGACGATGCCGGGGCGGACACCTCGGCGATCTCGGAGACAATCGTAGCGTTTCGCACCAGCACCGACGCTCAGCAAGCGGTGCACCTGTGGCCGGAGTCCCGCATTCTCAGCACCCCTCCGGGCGCTGCGGGCCACCGCTCACGAACCGCGCGCGTAGAGGTTGAGCTGCTCCCACGCCGCGGCGTACTTCTGGAACGCGGCGGTCGCGGACTCGATGTCGTCGTTGCTCAGCGCCGTCACCCACGAGTCGACGAGCTCCGGACCCTCGTTCGGCCACAGCACCTCGCTCATCCCGCCGAGGTCGAGTTCGAGGATCGAGTTCATGTCGAAGCTGTCGATCCACTGCGCGAGCACCCCGGTCTGCTCGACCATGTCGACGACCTTCGACTTCTCCGCGATGGTCTCCGCGGCCCACTCCATGCGCGCCGAGGCGGCGAGGATGTCGGTGCGGATGAGCACCCGCATTCCGGCCTCGGTGTCCTCGGTGATGACCTGGTCCTCCCCGAGGGAGAAGAAGAGCCACCATGCCGGGGGCACATCCCAGGCCGAGACCCGGGTGAAGATGCGGGTGTCCTTCGTGTCCTGGAGCCACTCGGCGCGGTGCCCGGCCGCCCGCCGCCGGGCGGACTTCGGCGCGATGATGTCGAGCGTCGCCTTCGACGTGTGCTCGGTCAGCGACTCGAGCGCCTCCCAGCCGCGGATGTCCTCCTGAGTGGGGCTGAAGCGGTCCACGCCGTCCGGGGTCTGAGACGCCGGGAGGAAGATCGGGGTGTTGCGGAACGACTCGGCCACCGGGTTCGGGGGAAGCGAGATCAGGCGCTGATCCGCGTCCGCCGCTACCTGCGCTTCGATGCGCGCACGGTTGTCCTCGACCTGCCTGTCTTGCAATTCGGAATGAACCACCGTGGGTTCGAAGATCCGCAGGGAGACGAGATATTCGCGACTGTAGGACATGGGTTCAGCCTATCCAAGGTCGCTTCCCGAAATGGAACTTCCCACCGCGAACAGGTAGGATTTAAGCGCATAGCAGAGATCTAGTCTGGGGCGAGCTGCCCCACATGACGACGGAGGGGGTCACGCCAGTGGGTCGCGGCCGCGCAAAGGCAAAGCAGATCAAGGTAGCTCGGAAGCTCAAGTACTACAGCCCCGACACTGATCTCAATCGTCTCCAACAGGAACTTGGCACGGACTCCCATGAGTCCTCCTCAACCGACGCCTATGACGACGAACCCGATTACTCGGAGTACGCGGACAAGTACAACGTCGACGACGAAGACGGCGACGACGAGTACACGGAGCGCCGCTCCTGAGCTGACCCACGACGCATGAGGAGGGGCGGAGACGTGAAGTCTCCGCCCCTCCTCATCTGTCTGGACTCTGCTGTCTCAGCGGAGGATCGCGGCTCCGCCGTCGACGCCCTTGGCGCCCTGGACGTAGTCGAGCTCCCCGGACAGCGAACCGTCGTCGGAGCGCACCTCACCGAGGATCCACGATCCCGGGCTCGCCGCGAGCACCTCGTCGACGCGATCAGCAGCGGTGACGAGCACCATGCCGACGCCGAGGTTCCACGTCCGCTCGCGGTCCGCGCGCGGCACCCCGCCGAGGTCGCCGAGGACGGTGAAGACCGCAGGGATCTCCCACGAGTCCCGCGACATCGTCGCGACGAGACCGGGCGGCAGCACCCGGGCGATGTTCGCCGACAGGCCTCCGCCGGTGACGTGGGAGACGGCGTGGACGGCACCCGGCAGCGCCGTGAAGAGGGCGTTGAGTTCGCCCGTGTAGACGTGCGTGGGAACGAGGAGCTCCTCGCCGAGGCTGCGCGAGAACTCCGGGACCTCCCGGTCCAGGTCCCAGCCCGCCTCGGCGATGATGTGCCTGACGAGGGAGTACCCGTTGGAGTGGATGCCGGAGGACGGCAGTGCGATGAGGACGTCACCGGCCTCGACCTTGTCGGGTCCGAGCAGCTTGTCGGCGTCGACGACGCCCGTGGCGGCACCAGCGACATCGTATTCGTCGACGCCGAGGAGGCCCGGGTGCTCGGCGGTCTCACCGCCGACGAGGGCGACATCGGCCTGCGCGCACGCCTCGGCGATGCCGCGGACGATGTCGGCGATGCGCTCGGCCACGACCTTGCCGCATGCGATGTAGTCGGTCATGAAGAGCGGCTTCGCCCCGCACACGATGATGTCGTCGACGACCATGCCGACGAGGTCGAAGCCGATCGTGTCGTGCTTGTCGAGCGCCTGGGCGATCGCGACCTTCGTGCCCACGCCGTCGGTCGACGAGGCGAGCAGCGGACGCTCGTAGTCCTTGAGCACGGAGACGTCGAAGAGTCCCGCGAAGCCGCCGACCCCGCCGATGACGTTGGCGTTGTGGGTCGCGGCGACCGCTGACTTCATGAGCTCGACGGCCCTGTCGCCGGCCTCGACATCGACGCCGGCGGCGGCATAGGTCGTCGTCTTCGCGGTGTCGGTCTCGTCTGGGCTCAACTCAGCATCCTTTGTCGGCGGGGGTGGTGTTGACGGGAATCGGGTACTCGCCGGAGAAGCACGCGGTGCACAGCTGGCTGCGCTCCTGCTTCGTCGCCTCGATCATCCCGTCGAGCGAGATGTAGCCGAGCGAGTCCGCGCCGAGCGAGGTGCAGATCTCCTCGGTGCTCAGGCCGTTGGCGATGAGTTCGGCCCGGGTGGCGAAGTCGATGCCGTAGTAGCACGGCCATTTCACGGGCGGGGAGGAGATGCGGATGTGGATCTCCTTGGCACCGGCCTCCCGGAGCATCCGCACGAGCGCGCGCTGCGTGTTGCCGCGCACGATCGAGTCGTCGACGACGACGAGGCGCTTGCCCTCGATGTTCTCGCGGATCGGGTTGAGTTTGAGGCGGATGCCGAGCTCCCGCAGCGTCTGCGAGGGCTGGATGAACGTCCGACCGACGTACGCGTTCTTCATCAGGCCCTGGCCGAACGGGATGCCCGATTCCTCGGCGTAGCCGACGGCCGCGGGCGTGCCCGATTCCGGGGTGGCGATGACGAGGTCGGCGTCGACGGGGAACTCCTGGGCGAGCTTGCGCCCCATCTCCGTCCGGGCGCCGTGGACGATCTGCCCGTCGAGGACGCTGTCGGGCCGGGCGAGGTAGACGTATTCGAAGACGCAGCGGGCCGGCTTCGCCTCGGCGAAGCGGAACGAGCGCAGCCCGTCCTCGTCGATGGCGATGAGCTCGCCGGGCTCGACGTCGCGCACATGCGAGGCGCCGACGATGTCGAGGGCCGCGGTCTCCGAGGCGACGACCCAGCCGTTGGACAGTCGGCCCAGCGACAGGGGGCGGACACCCTGCGGGTCGCGGGCGGCGTAGAGCGTATTCTCATCCATGAAGACGAGCGAGAACGCCCCGTCGACTTCGCAGAGCAGCTTGAGCGCGGCGTCGGTGAGGTCCTCGCCCTGCTCGGTCGCGAAGAGCTCTGTGACGAGTGAGGTGTCGTTCGAGGAGTCGCGGAAGGCGCGGGTGCGGCTGCGCTTCTTCGTCGCTTCGGCGACGACCTTGTTCGCGTGGTCGCGGCGGGAGTCGGCGAGCTGCTCGAGTTCGTCGAAGTTCGTCAGGTTGCCGTTGTGGGCGAGCGCGACGGTGCCGAACGGGGTGGGGCCGAGCGTCGGCTGCGCGTTCTCGAACGACGGCGATCCCGTCGTCGAGTAGCGGGTGTGGCCGACGGCGATGTGGCCCTGGAGGAGTTCGAGGTCGCGTTCGTGGAACACCTGCGAGACGAGCCCCATGTCCCGGTAGACGAGGATCTGGCTGCCGTTGCTCGCGGCGATGCCCGCGGACTCCTGCCCGCGGTGCTGGAGGGCGTAGAGCCCGAAGTAGGTGAGTTTGGCGATCTCCTCGCCCGGAGCCCAGACTCCGAATACCCCACAGGCATCCTGCGGTCCGCGGTCCAGGGGGTCGATTTCGTGGGTCAGCTGCCCGTCTCCTCTTGCCACGGAAAGAATTGTCTCACACGCGCGCGGAGGGGCTGACCGCCGCCTCAGGCCCCGGTCGTCGGGCGAGTGGAGCCGCCCTGGTCACCGGTGGTGCGCCGGTCGTCGGCAGGAGGTTCGGTGGAGGTCGCGGATGACGGTTCGGCGGGGGTCTCAGCGGCCGTTTCGGCGGGGATCTCCTCACCCCGCATCTCAGCGATCCGCCGCTGGGCGATGACCTTGGGGTCGTCGACGAGGTCGATCTGCGCCTCGACCCGGTACTCGCGGGCCCGCTTGCGCCCTCTCCAGTCGAGGATGAGGGCGACGAGGCCGCCGACGAAGAGACCGCCGACGCCGAGGACGACGAGGAGCAGACCCGCGCCCTTGGCCACTGTGTACTCGGCGGGGACCTCGCTGGGGTCGATGACCAGGGTGAGCAGTCCCGCGAGGAGGACGCCGGCGATCGCACCGACGGCCATGAATGCCGCGAACTTGGGGCTGCGACGCACCGAGACGTCGATCTGGTCCTTCATGATCTCCTTGGGGCAAGGTCAGTGGCGCCGGGGGAACCGGCGGTTTCGATCGACTCCAGTCTAGACGAGGCCCCGCCGGCCCGCTCCCAGACAATCCCACAGCGACCGCCTCTTCCCATAGACTGGCAGGAGGACACGGATGGGCTCTCACACACAGGGGTGGACATGTCACACACGATCATCGTCGGAATCGACGGTTCCGCCAACAGCCGCTGCGCCCTCGACTGGGCGATCGACCATGCCAAGCTCACCGGCGCGCAGCTGCGCCTCGTCGCCGCCTACACCGTGCCCGGCATGAACATGAGCCGCGCTGACATCGTCTACCCGGCCGACTTCGACAACTCCGTCAAGGACTCGACCAGGCAGCTCTGCGAGTCCGCTGCCGAGGTGGCCCGGCAGGCGGGTGTGCCCGTGACGACGATCGTCGCCGTCGGTGACGCCTCGGGAGTCCTCATCGACAGCTCGTCGACGGCCGATCTCGCCGTCGTCGGCGCCCGCGGACACGGCGGGTTCTCCGGTCGGCTGCTCGGCTCGGTCGCGCTCGCGATGCCCGCCCACGCCCACAGCCCCACCGTCGTCATCCCGAGCACGTGGCCCGACCGTCCCGCCGCCGATGAGCACCAGCCGATCGACCAGCCCGTGCGCACCTCGCAGGACGGTCCCCGGGTCGATGCCTCGCAGGACTCCAAGGAGCGCCCCGACTTCACCGGTCAGATCGTCGCCGGCGTCGACCCGTTCGACACCGACAGCCCGGTGCTGCGGGAGGCCGCGGTGCAGGCGCAGCTCTACGGCAAGCCGCTCCACATCGTCGGCGTCACCGCCGCGCACATCCTCTCCCCCGAATGGCTGCCGAGCGAAGAGCACCTGACGAAGCTCTACGACGAGGCGGCCGCGGCCGACGAACTCGCCGTGGCGACCCTGCGCGACGAGTTCCCCGACCTCGACATCCGCTGGTCGGTCTTCGACGCCCCGGCCACCGAGGTGCTCGTGTCCGCGTCGCAGACCGCCGACCAGATGATCATCGGCTCCCGGGGGCGCGGCGGCTTCGTCGCGACCCTCCTCGGGTCGACCTCGCAGGGCGTGCTCGCCCATTCGCTCTGCCCGACCCGGGTCGTCCGGGTGGGACGGCGGGCGAAGGCGGACAAGCACGCGAAGGCCGCCCAGGGCTGAGGCCCGGGTTCGGGCCTGCGCCCTCGCCTGTGCTCAGCCGAGGGCGATGCTGTGCTCAGCCGAGGGCGATGAGTCCGATGCCGCCGACGACGATGACGGCGCCGGTGAGCTTCGCGGCGATGTTCCGCTCCCCGAAGAGCCACCAGGCGAGCAGCGTGCCGATGATGATCGAGGTCTCCCGCACGGGCGCGACGAGCGCGACGGGCGCGGACTGCATCGCGTAGAGGACGAGGAGATAGGCCAGGGGTGAGAGCACCGCGACGGTGACGAGCGCCCACCGGTGCTCACCGACGACGGCGCGGAGGTCGGCGCGCCGGGCCCGGCCGCCGGGCAGCGTGACGAGACCGGCGCCCATGAGACAAGCGACGACGGCCTCGGAGACGGCGAAGTAGAGCAGCGGCGAGGTCGTCACATGGTTGACGGCGAAGTCGTCCCACAGCGTGTACCCGGCGATGAACGTCCCGATGAGGCCGCCCCACGCGAGGCCGCGCGCCACCCCGCCGGACGCGTGATCCCGACCCGGCAGATGAGCAGGGCCGGACGAGTGGTTCCGGCCCCGCGGGCGCACGGTGACGACGGCGATGCCGGCGAGCACGATGAGCGCCCCGATGATCTCGACGGCGCTCAGCCGCTCCCCGAGGACGGTGACGGCGACGATGATCGTCAGCACCGGCCCGATGCCGCGGGCGCTCGGGTAGACGACGCCGAGCGGCGCATGATCGTAGCCTGCCTGCAGGGATACCGAGTACCCGATGTGGAGGAGTGCGCTGAGCAGGGCCGCGGCGAGCAGACTCCCGTCGATCGTCTGCTGCCCGGAGGCGACGAGCCAGATCGCGACCGGGGCGAGGAGAAGCGCACTGAGACCGTGGTAGGCGAGGACGAACGCGTAGCCGCGGCCGGCCACCGTCTTCGCCGCGAGGTTCCACAGCGCGTGCGCGACTGCGGCGCCGAGGACGAGCGCGAGGACTCCCGGCGTCATCTGCGACCGCGTCGCTGAGTGGAGCGCACGGCCTGGATGCGCACGGCCTGGATGGGCAGAGCTTGAGGGAACAGAGCCATTCAGAGCTTGATGACGACGGTCTTCGTCTGCGTGTACTCGTCGAGGGCCTCCATCGACTTCTCGCGACCGTATCCGGACTTCTTGAACCCGCCGAAGGGCAGTTCGACTCCCCCACCGGCCCCGTACGTGTTGACGAAGACCTGCCCGGCCTCCACCTCGGCGGCGAGCCGATGCGCCCGGGACAGGCTCTGCGTCCACAGCGCGGAGACGAGCCCGTAGTCGGTCCCGTTGGCCAGCGCCACGGCCTCATCGTCGTCGGCGAAGGTCATCGCGACGACGACGGGGCCGAACACCTCCTGCTGGGCGATCGTCGACCCCGGGGCGACGTTGTCGACGATCGTCGGGGCGATGAACGCGCCGCCCTCGAGGTCGGCGGCGAGCCCGGTCGGGCGGGAGCCGCCGGTGACGATGCGAGCGGCCCCGATGTCGGAGAGGAAGCCCTCGACGCGCTCCTGCTGCCGGGTCGAGATGAGCGGGCCGAGCATCGGGTCGTCGAGGCCGTGGCCGATCGTCACCTCGGCCATCGCCGCCGCCGTCTTCTCGATGACCTCGGCGTGGATGTCCTGGTGGACGAGGAGGCGGGATCCGGCCGAGCACGTCTGTCCGGCGTTCTGGATGATCGAGCGCACGAGGGAGGGGATCGCCTGGTCGACGTCGGCGTCGGCGAAGACGAGGTTCGCGGACTTGCCGCCGAGCTCGAGGACGGTGGGCACGACCCGGTCCGCGGCGGCATGGGCGATCTGCGAGCCGACCTGCGTCGACCCGACGAACCCGAGGTGGGCGATGCCGGGATGCTGCGCAAGCGCAGCACCCGCCTCGGCGCCGAGGCCGGTGACGACGTTGAAGGCCCCGGCGGGGAAGCCGACGGAGTGGATGAGCTCGGCCAGCCGCACGGTCGACCGCGGTGTCTCATCGGCGGGTTTCGCCACCGCGCAGTTGCCGGTGGCGAGGCTCGTCGCCGCGGCCCGGCCGATGAGCTGGAGCGGGTAGTTCCACGCGACGATGTGCCCGGTCACCCCGTAGGGCTCACGGCGGGTGTACGCGTGCATGTCGTCGCTGAGCGGGATCGCCTGCCCGTGGTAGGCCTCGATCGTGTGCCCGTAGAACTCGAAGTAGCGGGCGCAGACGTCGACGTCCGCGTAGGCCTGGGAGAGCGGTTTGCCCGTGTCCTCGGATTCGATCCGGGCGAGCTCGTCGCGGTGGGCGCCGATCGCCGCAGCGGTGGCGACGAGGAGGCGGGAACGCTGCTCGGGACTCGAGCGCCGCCACTCCCGCTGGGCCTTCGCCGCAGCCGTCACCGCCCGATCGATCTCCTCGGCCCCACCCCGGGAGACATCGCCGAGGTGGTCGCCGGTTGCCGGATCGATGTTCGCGTACGTCGTCAGCGAGGGCACATGCCGGCCGCCGATGAACGAGGTCGTCTGGGTGATCTGCGCACTCATCGGGGTCCCTCCAGGTCCGCGGTCGTGAACAGCGGCACGTGGTCGCTGAGGTCCGCGCGCGTGCCCGAGGCATCGACCGTGCCGGCGGCGAGCGCCTCGGCGAAGCCGACCCGTCCGGTGACGAGGCCGAGCCACACCTCGGCGGAGGTCTCGACGACATTGGGCGGGGTGCCGCGGGTGTGCCGGGGGCCGGGAATGCACTGGGTGACCCCGAAGGGGGGCACGCGAACTTCGACGCTATTGCCCTCGGCGCGGGAGGCGAGCTCCTCGAGGGTGAAGCGCACCGCGGTCGCCACCGTCGTCCGGTCCGCCGGCGCGCCGTCGGCATCGCTGTGGGCCACCCACATCTCGAGTGCGCGTCGTCCCTGCTCAGGGTCTATTCGTCGTCGAATCGCCATCGTCAGAACCTCGCTCCTTCAGCTGCATCTTCGCTCACCCGCACGGTGCCGACCACGGCTGTCCGCCCCTCGGAATCCGTGCCGCCGGTGACGGGGTCGGTGATCGCCGCCGCCACCTCGGCGAGATCGGCCGCGGGGATGTCGGACAGCGCCCCGACCCGATCGAGCAGGGTGAGGGCGACGAGGCCCGTGGCCCGGGAGGACCCGTCGAGGCATTTGAGCGCCACGGCGTGGCCGTCGCGGGTGGCCATGACGATGACCCCTTCGGCGCCGCCCTTGGCGAAGACGCCGAGGCGGTCGATGACCGTCGTGTTCGGTCGCCCGTGCCCCTCGATCGCCCACGGGTCGGCGAAGACCGCGTCGGTGATCGTCCGGGAGTCCGCGTCGGCGCCGGGGCCGACGACCCGGCCGACGGCGCGGGCGAGGCCGGTCAGGCTGAGCGCGAACACGGGCGCCCCGCACCCGTCGACGCCGACCGCGGCCGGGGTCTCACCGGCGAAGTCGGCGACCACCTCGGCGACGCGCTGCTGCACGGGATGGGAGGGGTCGAGGTAGGTCGCGGTGTCGGCGTTCTGGGCGCGGGCGGCGAGCAGGAACGCGGCATGCTTGCCCGAGCAGTTGAAGTGGACCGGTGAGCGGGGGTCGCCGGCCGCGGCGAGGCTGCGGCGGTAGGCCCCGTCGGCGGGATGGACGGACGGGCACCGGAGGTCGGCGGCACCGAGGTCCGCGGAGGCGAGCATCGCTTCGACGACGGCGACGTGTCCGGCCTCGGAGCGGTGGGAGGCGGTCGCGAGCGCGGCAGCCGGACCGGCCAGCTGCGCGCCGAGGGAGAGCGCGGCGCGCGCCTGGAGAGGCTTGAGGCTCGAGCGCGTGAACACGGGGGCTCCCGGGGCGCCCAGGCGGAGGAGTTCGGTGCCGTCGGGGCCGACGACGACGGCGGATCCGCTGTGGCGCGACTCGACGAATCCGCTGCGTTCGACGACGGCGAGGCAGGCCGCCTCGGCGGGCGTGAAGGTGGAGAGACTCACGCACTCAAGCGTACGACCTTATAGGCTGGTCGTGTGAAGGTTCTCGTCATCGGGTCGGGCTCCCGCGAACACGCCCTCGTCCTTGCTCTCAGCCGCGACCCCCAGGTCGACGCCGTCATCGCCGCCCCCGGAAATCCGGGGATCGCGGCCATCGCGCACACCGCGGACGTCGACGCCTCCGATGCCGCCGAGGTGACCGCGCTGGCCGAGCGCCTCGACGTCGATCTCGTCGTCGTCGGACCCGAGGCCCCGCTCGTCGCCGGTGTCGCCGATGCCCTGCGGGAGGCCTCGTTCCCAGTGTTCGGTCCGAGCGCGGCCGCCGCGCACCTCGAGGGATCGAAGGCGTTCGCGAAGGAGATCATGGAGGCCGCGGGCGTGCCGACGGCCCGGACCGTCGTCGCCTACACCCTCGACGAGGCGGCCGCGGCCCTCGACGACTTCGGCGCCCCCTACGTCGTCAAGGCCGACGGGCTCGCCGCGGGCAAGGGCGTCGTTGTCACCGACGACCGGGAGGCCGCACTCGCCCATGCCCGCTCGTGCCTCGAGGTCTCCGACCGCGTCGTCATCGAGGACTACCTCGACGGTCCCGAGGTCTCCCTCTTCGTCCTCTGCGACGGCACTCGGACGGTGCCCCTGGCCCCGGCGCAGGACTTCAAGCGCATCGGCGACGGTGACACCGGACCGAACACCGGCGGGATGGGGGCGTACTCGCCGCTGCCGTGGGCGCCCGCGGGCATGGTCGACGACATCGTCACCACCGTCGCCCAGCCCGTCGTCGACGAGATGGCCCGCCGCGGCACCCCGTTCTCCGGCCTCCTCTACTGCGGTCTCGCGCTGACCTCGAAGGGCCTGCGCGTCGTCGAATTCAACGTCCGCTTCGGCGACCCCGAGACGCAGTCCGTCCTCGCCCGCCTGAGGACCCCGCTCGGGCAGACGCTGCTCGCTGCCGCCGAGGGCCGCCTCGACGAGGTCGGGGAGCTCGACTGGGATCCGCGCACCTCCGTGACCGTCGTCATGGCCGCAGAGAACTACCCCGACCGGCCGACGACCGGCGACATCATCCGCGGTCTCGACGCCGCCGATGCGCGCGAGGGCATCGACGTCCTCCACGCCGGCACGGCGCTCGCGACGGGGCCCGGCGCCGGGTACGCGCCGGAGGACACGATCATCACCGAGGACGTCGCCGAGACCGGGGACATCGTCACCGCCGGCGGGCGGGTGCTCTCCGTCGTCGCGCTCGGGACCGACCTCGACGAGGCGCGGGCCCGCGCGTATGCCGCGGTCGAGGAGATCTCGTGGGACGGCGAACAGCACCGCCATGACATCGCCGAGGCGGCTGCCCGGGGGCGGATCGCGCTCGCTCCCGTCTACGGGAGTGCGGCTCCTGCCGCGAGCAACGCCCCTGCCGCGGGCCTCGACGCGGACGCCCCGACGCTGCCCGGGTGGAGGCACGCGTACTCCGGCAAGGTCCGCGACCTCTACATCCCCGAGGACGCTGCGGACATCGCCTCGGCCGACCGTCTCCTCATGGTCGCCTCCGACCGGATCTCGGCCTACGACTGGGTGCTCGATTCCGAGATCCCCGACAAGGGCCGCGTGCTCACGGGCCTGAGCCTGTGGTGGTTCGACCAGCTCGCCGATGTCATCGGCAACCACGTCATCAGCTCCGACGTCCCCGACGCGGTGCGCGGACGCGGACTCATCGTGAGGAACCTCGCGATGATCCCCGTCGAGGCCGTCGCCCGCGGGTACCTCACCGGCTCCGGACTCACCGACTACCGGGCGACCGGCGCCGTGTGCGGGGTCGCCCTGCCCGCCGGCCTCGACGAGGCCGACCGGCTCGAACCGGCGATCTTCACCCCGGCGACGAAGGCCGCGCTCGGCGACCACGACGAGAACGTCTCCTTCGACCAGGTCGCCGAGACCATCGGCGAGGAGCAGGCGAGCGCGATCCGCGACCTCACCCTGGAGATCTACCGGCGCGCCGAGATCATCGCCCGGGAGCGGGGCATCGTCCTCGCCGACACGAAGTTCGAGTTCGGAACCCTGTCCGACGGCACGATCGTCCTCGCCGACGAAGTGCTCACCCCCGACTCCTCGCGCTTCTGGGGCGCCGACAGCTACGCCCCGGGCACCGCGCAGGCGAGCTTCGACAAGCAGTTCGTCCGCGACTGGCTGACGACGGAGTCCGGCTGGGACAGGGCGTCGGACACTCCGCCGCCGGCCCTGCCCGCCGAGGTCGTCGAGAAGACCCGCGCACGCTACATCGAGGCCTTCGAGACGCTCACCGGCGAGACCTTCCCCGCCTGAGCCCGACTTCAGGACGCAGAGTGTCGACAGCGCACGCCGTTGTCGACACTCTGCGTCCTGAAGTCTGTTGAGAGCGGCCCCGTCGGCCCGCGCGGCGCCGGAGCTGCGCCGCATCCCACGATGCCACTGGTTTCGCAGGTGTTCCACGCGGACCGTCACTGTTCACAGCGGGCCCCTTGTCTCGAACAACGGATCTAGTAGACCTCACCATCGAAATCCGTTACAGTGATCGGCAACAGTGATCCGTGCCACACGTTCCGTCGGCACCGGGTCGACACGCACAAGGCGGGAATCGATATGCATGCACTACTGGAACGGCGAACACCACGAGGGACGCGGAGCTCCGTTCACCCTCACCAACCCCGCCACCGGTGAGGCGACCGGCGAGTACGCACTCGCCGACGCCGCCGATGTCCGCGACGCCGTCGCCGCGGCGAAGGCCGCCTATCCCGGCTTCAAGGCACTGACCCCCGGCGAGCGCGCCGACCTCCTGCTGCGCCTCGCCGACGAACTCGAGAAGCGCAGCGACGAGCTCGCCGCGCTCGAATCGCAGCAGACCGGCAAGTCGATCCGACTCGCCACCGAATTCGACGTCCCCGGCTCGATCGACAACGCCCGCTTCTTCGCCGGGGCCGCCCGGGCGCTGACCGGGCTGTCAGCGGGCACGTACTGGGAGCAGTCGACGTCGATGATCCGCCGCGAACCTCTCGGCGTCATCGGCTCGATCGCCCCGTGGAACTACCCGCTGCAGATGGCGGCATGGAAGATCCTGCCCGCCGTGGCGGCGGGCAACACGATCGTGCTCAAGACCTCGGAGATGACGCCGGGCACCTCGCTCATCCTCGCCGAGGCGGCCACCGCAGCGGGCTTCCCGCCCGGGGTCATCAACGTCATCGCCGGCGACGGCAAGGAGGCCGGCGAAACCCTCGTCACCCACCCCGACGTCGTCATGACCTCCTTCACCGGGTCCACACCGGTCGGCAGGCGGATCATGGAGCTCGCCGCCGCCAAGGGCAGCCGCGTCCACCTCGAGCTCGGCGGCAAGGCCCCGCTCGTCGTCTTCGCCGATGCCGACATCGAAGCCGCCGCCCGCGGCGCCGTCGCCGGCTCGCTCATCAACTCCGGGCAGGACTGCACCGCCGCGACCCGGGCGATCGTCGCCGCCGAGCACTTCGAGGCGTTCACCGACCGGGTCGCCGAGCTCATGGACGGCGTCCGCCTCGGCGATCCCGCCGTTCCGGCCACGGACATGGGCTCGCTCATCTCACTTACCCACCGCGACCGGGTCGCTGCCATGGTCGCCCGCGCCGGAGACACCGGGGCGACGATCCGCACCGGCGGAGAGATCCCGACGACGAACCACCTCGGCGAGGAACTGCCGGGCACCCCGGAGACGACCGCGTACTACGCTCCGACGCTCATCACCGGCATCGACACCGACGCCGAGGTGTGGCGTGACGAGATCTTCGGACCCGTGCTCGTCGCGGTCCCCTTCGACACCGACGACGAGGCGATCGCGCTGGCCAACGACACCCCGTACGGGCTCGCGGCGAGCGCGTGGACGCGGTCGACGAACCGCACCCTGCGGGCGGCCGCGGACATCGAGGCCGGCTGCGTGTGGATCAACGAGCACATCCCCATCGTCTCCGACATGCCCCACGGCGGGTACAAGGCCTCGGGGTTCGGCAAGGACATGAGCCAGTACTCGTTCGACGAGTACACGCAGATCAAACACGTCTTCATCGACCAGCATGAGGACCCGCATCACGCGTGGCAGGACACGATCTTCACGACGTGATGGACACCCGGGCCCCGGCAGCCGATCCTGCCCGCCCGGATCACCAGCACCCCCTCATACCCCACCACCTCGCGCCGCCATGGGCGTGCGCGGATCACAGCGACAGAGCAGTCGGGAGGACACATGGACGTTGACATCCTCGATGTCACGATCTTCGACGGGCACGACATCGTGCCCGGGAATCGGGTGAGCATCCGCAGCGGAACGATCAGCGAGATCGGCACCGGACCGGCCGACAGTCCCACGGCGGAGACGATCGACGGGGCCGGAGGCCTGCTCACCCCCGGGTTCGTCGACGCCCACGTCCACACGTCCGGCGGCGGCCTCGAATCGCTGACGTGCGATCTCAGCGACGCCGTCGGCGTCGACGCGGTGCGGGCGCGGATCGCCGCACACCTGGAGACGACGGAGGGCTGGCTCACCGGCGGCGGCTGGTCGATGGCCGACTTCCCCGGCGGGGCGCCCCGCGCGGACCTCCTCGACGAGCTCAGCCCCTTCCGTCCGATCATGCTCGTCAGCGCCGACCACCACTCGGCGTGGGTGAACTCGGCGGCGATGGCGCTCGCCGGACTCGACGCGGACACGCCGACCCCGGCCGGCGGGGTCATCGAGAAGGACGAAGACGGCACACCCACCGGCTGCCTCCACGAATCGGCGATGGACATCGTCGGCGCCCACCTGCCCGTCCCCTCCGACGCCGAGATGCGCGCGGGGCTGCTCGCCGGGCAGGCGGAGCTGCTCGCGCTCGGCATCACCGGCTGGATGGACGCGATCATCGGCGACTACTCGGGGCACCGCGACGCCTTCGACACGTACGTGCGCGCCGTCGACGCCGGCGAACTCGACGCCGAGGTCGTCGGCAGCCTGTGGTGGCCCCGCGACGTCACCGACGTCGACGCCCAGGTCGCGAAGTTCGTCGAGCGCAAGCGCACCGCCGGGGCGTTCCGGACGCATTCGGTGAAGTTCATGCTCGACGGCATCGTCGAATCCCGGACCGCGGCGATGAGCGCGGAGTACACGTGCGCGTGCGGCGGCTTCGGGACGTCGTACTTCACCCGTGACCACCTCCACGCGGCGTTCGCCGCCCTCGACGCCGCCGGATTCGACATCCACTGCCATGCGATCGGCGACGCCGCGGTGACCGCGGCCCTCGACGCGTTCGCCGCCGTCGCCGACTCGGACGCCGGGCTCCGACCCGACGCCCGGCACCACATCGCCCACGTCCAGGTCGTCGACCCCGCCGACGTGCCGCGCTTCGCCGAGCTCGGGATCACCGCGAACCTCCAGGCCCTGTGGGCGTGCCGGGATCAGCAGATGATCGACCTCAACATCCCGTGCCTCGGTGAGGAGCGGGCGGCGTGGCAGTACCCGTTCCGGTCCTTCGCCGAGGCGGGCACCCACCTCGCGATGGGATCAGACTGGCCGGTCTCCACCCCGGATCCGTGGCAGGCCGTCCACGTCGCCGTCAACCGCTCCCACCCGGAGGAGGCCGACCCCGCACCGCTCGGACCCGACCAGGCCATCGACGTGCTCACCGCCCTGCGGGCCTACACCGCAGGCTCCGCGCACCTGCTGCGCGCCGAGCACAACGGCCGCATCCGCCTCGGCGAGCCCGCGAATCTCGCGCTCGCGAGCGCGGACCCGTTCGCCCTCGACCCCGCCGACCTCCACACCATCACCAACCGGCTGACCGTCTCCGGCGGCCGGATCGTCCACCGGGCGTGACCCAGCACCCTCTGCGAAACCCTCTGCGAAACCCTCTGCGAAAGGCAGCCATGACCACAGAAGAACGATCCGGGGATCTCGAGATCCGCGGAGTGAAGAAGGACTTCGGCGGCGTGACCGCGATCGAGAAGCTCGATCTCACGGTCCGCGAAGGCGAGTTCCTCTCCCTCCTTGGGCCCTCGGGCTGCGGGAAGACGACGCTGCTGCGGATGATCGCCGGCTTCGAGTACCCGACTGCTGGCCAGATCCTCCTCGGCGGCACCGACCTCGTCGGCCGTCCGCCCCACAAGCGGCCGGTCAACACGGTGTTCCAGTCGTACCTGCTCTTCCCGCACATGAACATCGCCGACAACATCGCCTACGGGCTCAAGCAGTCGAAGACCCCGAAGGCCGAGATCGCCGACCGGGTCCGCGAGGTCCTCTCGCTGGTGCGCATGGAGGAGTTCGCCGGGCGCAAGCCCGAACAGCTCTCCGGCGGCCAGCAGCAGCGCATCGCCCTGGCCCGGGCGCTCGTCAACCGGCCCAAGGTGCTCCTCCTCGACGAGCCGATGTCCGCCCTCGACCGGAAGCTGCGCGAGGAGATGCAGCTCGAGCTCAAGCGCCTCCACGCGGGACTCGGCACGACCTTCGTCTTCGTCACCCACGACCAGGAGGAAGCGCTGGCGATGAGCGACCGGATCGTCGTCATGTACGACGGCGTCGTCCAGCAGGTGGGCTCCGGGGAGGAGATCTACGCGGCCCCGAACAACGGCTTCGTCGCCGGGTTCATCGGCAAGCAGAACTTCGTTCCCGTCACCGTCGCCGAGGTGGGGCCCGGTCATGCGGATCTGCGCAGTGAGAACGCGGTCCTGCGCACCTCGGCGCTGGCCCAGCGGCCCGCGACGGCGGGCACCGCGACCGCTGAGACGACGGCTCCCCTGACGACGGGGATGACCGTGCGCGCGGCGATCCGGCCCGAGCGGCTGCGCGTCTCCGCGGTCGACCCGAGCGCGGGGACCCGGCCGAACACGGCCGTCGCGACCGTCATCTCGACGTCCTACCTCGGCGATGTCGTCCAGTACATGGTCAAGGCCGGGTCGAACGACGAACTCCTCGCCCGGGTGCCGGCGTCGGGGGCGACGATCTTCGACCACGGCGACGAGGTGGCCCTGTCGTGGGACGAGGATGCCGTGGCGGTGTTCGCCGATGAGTGAGCAGCAGCCCGTCTCCGTCCTCGCCCCACCGGCCGCCGCCCGACGCATCACCCGCCGGGCAGCGCTCGCGGGCATCGGCGTCATCGGCCTCGGGGCGCTCTCCGCCTGCGGCAGCTCCACGGGCATGGCCGCCTCCCCGGCCACCGACGGCGAGCTCGAGGACAAGCTCAACCTCTACACGTGGGGCGACTACGACTCCCCCGACCTGCTCTCGAGATTCCGCGACGACTTCGACGTCCTCCTCCAGGTCGACTCGTACGGGTCGAACGAGGAGCTCATCGCGAAGCTCTCCTCAAGCCGCGGGACCTCCGGCTACGACGTCGTCGTCCCCACCGGTTCGCAGCTCTCCCGGTTCACCAGCCACGACCTCCTCCAACCGCTCGACCTCTCCCTCATCCCGAACTTCCAGACGATGGACCCGAACTTCATCCACCAGGACGTCGACCCGAACAACGAGTTCACGATCTGCAAGGCGTGGGGCACGACCGGGTACGCGTACCGCACCGACGTCATCACCCGGGAGATGACGTCGTGGCAGGACTTCATCGACGCCGCTCAGAACGAGGCCTCGGGCAAGACCTCGCTCCTCGACGATGCGCTCGAGGTCTCCTCGATCGGTCTGACGAGCCTGGGCTACAGCATCAACACGACGAACGAACAGGAGATCGCCGAGGCGCGCGCGATCATCGTCGACCAGGTCGCCCCGCATGTGCGGGCGTACTTCGGCAGCGCCTCGACGGGCATCATCCAGGGCAGCTTCACGCTCATGCACTCCTACAACGGCGACGCCCGGCAGGGCTTCGGCGAGGTCGAGGATCCCGAGAACTGGAAGTTCGTCTTCCCGACTCCCTCGGCGAACCTCTGGATGGACACGTGGGCGATCGCGACGGGGGCACCGCATCCCGACGCCGCACATGCGTTCATCAACTTCATGATCGATCCCGCCAATTCGCTCGAGCAGATCGAGTACATCGGCTACCCGATCGGCGTGCAGGGCTCCGAGGAGAAGGCGAAGGAAGCCGGTGTCGAAGGCCTCGACATGATCTTCCCGCCGCAGGAGGTCCTCGACCGGCTCGAGGCCGGGGTCTTCAACGACAAGATCCAGCTGCTCGTCGACACACTCACCGAGGCCAAGAGGAGGTCGGGAGCATGATCCCGCTGCGCAACAGAATCTTCGGGGCGGCGGCCCTGTCGTTCCCGACCTGGGCCTACGTCGTCTTCTTCTTCGTCATCCCGGTGGCGATGGTGATCTTCTTCAGCTTCGGGTACAAACCCGACATCTACACCGCGGTCGCGCTCGATGAGCTCAGCTTCGATCGCTTCCCCGAGGCGCTCACCCCGGCGTTCATCTCGACGTTCCTCGCCACCCTGCGGATCTCCCTGCTCGGGACGTTCCTCTGCCTCATCATCGCCCTGCCCTTCGCCTACTGGATCGCGGTGAAGATCGCCCCGGCCCACCGCGGGCTCGCTCTCGCCCTCGTCATGGTCCCGTTCTGGACGAACTTCCTCGTGCGCACCCTGGGCTGGCAGATCATCCTCTCCCCCAACGGGTTCGTCTCCGAGGGACTGATGAGCCTCGGCCTCACCGAGGATCGGCTCGACATCCTCTACACCCATGCCGCGGTGCAGATCGGCGTCGTCTACAACTACCTGCCGCTGATGATCCTGCCCCTCTTCGTCGCGATCGACCGGTCGGGCCAGAAGCTGCGGGAAGCCAGCTACGACCTCGGCGCGGGCAAGGTGAAGACGTTCCTCCGGGTCACCCTGCCGATGGCGATGCCGGGCGTGATCTCCGGCTGCCTGCTCGTCTTCATCCCGCTCAACGGCGACTACGTCACTGCGACGGTCCTCGGCGGGGCGAGCGGATCGATGGTCGGGCAGCTCATCGCCGAGCAGTTCAACGCCGCTCAGGACTGGGCGCTCGGGGCGGCCATGGCGGTCATCCTCATCATCTCCACGCTCATCGTCGTCGGCGTCGGCTTCGCGATCCTCAAGGTCGGGCAGCTCATCGCGGCGCGCACGAACAGCGTTCCGCTGACCAACGGGAAGGCATGACCATGGCGTTCACAGCACATCGACCGCTCACCGACCGGCTGCTCACGATCTGGGGCGTCCTCGTCTTCATCTACCTCTTCCTGCCGATCATCGTCATCGTCGCGTACTCGTTCAACAACGGCACGGTGCTCGCGAACTTCGACGAGTTCGGCTTCCGCGCCTACACCTCGGGCCTGAGCAACGACACGATCGTCAACTCGGTGATCACGAGCCTCCAGGCGGCCGTCGGCTCGTCGCTCGTCGCGACGTTCTTCGGCACCCTCGGCGGGGTCGCCCTGGCCCGGGCGAAGAGCGGCGTGTGGTGGGCCGTCGGCCTCACCGTCGTCCTCGGCATCACGCTCTTCACCCCGGAGATCGTCGACGGCATCGCATTCCTGCCGTGGTTCGTCACCCTCGGCGTCGACTGGGGCCTCACCCCGTTCAACTCCGGCATGGTCCGCCTCATCATCTCCCATGCGATGTTCTCGATGGCCGTCGTCACGTTCATCGTGCGGGCGCGGTTGGCGGGGATGAACCGGCAGCTCGAGGAGGCCTCGGCGGATCTCGGGGCGACCTCGTGGGCGACGTTCCGCTCGGTCACCCTGCCGATCGCGGCCCCCGGCATCTTCGCCGGCGCCCTCATGGCGTTCACGCTCAGCCTCGACAACACGATCCTCTCGAGCTTCGTGCAGCTGCCGGGCTCGACGCCGTGGCCGGTCTACATCTTCTCCGCCGTCAAGGTGGCCCTGCGCCCCGAGGTGGCGGCGATCTCGACGCTGATGTTCGTCCTCACGCTCATCGCCCTGGCGATCTGCGCGCTCGCGCTGCGCCGGTCCGGCGGCAGTTCGACGGAGATCATCAAGACCATGGCAGGATGAGCGCCGAGGCGGTGCGAATCCCCACCAGCGACCATGAGTTCCAGCACCACCAGTACCAGCACCACCAGTGCCGTTCGGCGGACCGACCGCCGGCAGGCAGAAGCGATGCCGCAAGGCAGAAAGCGAAGTGACATGGACGTCAAAGCCGCATTGGCCGACGCCTCCACCGTACCGTTCTGGCTCGACACCGACGCCCGGCCGCAGCCGCTGCCGCCGCTGGCGGCCGACCTCGAGGCCGATCTCGTCGTCGTCGGCGGCGGGTTCACCGGGCTGTGGACGGCCCTCCAGGCGAAGGAGCGCGACCCCGACCGGCACGTCGTCCTCCTCGAGGCGAACACCGTCGGCTGGGCGGCCTCGGGCCGCAACGGCGGGTTCTGCGCAGCCAGCCTCACCCACGGCTACGACAACGGCGAGTCGCACCTGCCGGCGGAGAACGAGCGCCTGGCAGCCCTCGGCCGGGAGAACCTCGACGCGATCGAGGCCGCCGTCGTCCGCTACGGCATGGACTGCGAGTTCGAACGCACCGGCGAACTCGACGTCGCGACCGAGGACTACCAGGTCCCCGGTCTGCGGGAGGCCCACGACCCCGATGCCGGGTTCGTCTTCCTCACCCAGGAGGAGCTCGCGACGATCGTGAAGTCCCCGACGTACAAGGGCGCGCTGTGGGACTCGCGGGAGGTCGCGATGCTCAACCCGGCGAAGCTGTGCTGGGAGCTGCTGCGCGTCATCCGGGACCTCGGTGTCGAGGTCTACGAGGGCACGAAGGTCACCGACGTCAGCGACCGGAAGCAGACGGTCGCGGTGACCACCGAACCGGTCTCCGGTGCCGCCACGGCGGCCGGAACGGCGACGATCACGGCGCAGCGAGTGGCACTGGCGACGAACGTCTTCCCCTCCCTCCTCAAGCGGGCGAGCCTCCACACCGTGCCCGTCTACGACTATGCGCTGATGACGGAACCGCTCAGCGACGACCAGATGGCGGCGATCGGCTGGGAGGGCCGGCAGGGCATCGGCGACTGCGCGAACCGCTTCCACTACTACCGGCTCACGGCCGACAACCGCATCCTCTTCGGCGGCTGGGACGCCGTCTACCACTACGGGCGGCAGGTGTCGTGGAAGTACGACCAGAACCGGGAGACCTTCGAAACCCTCGCCCAGCACTTCTTCGAGACGTTCCCGCAGCTCGCGGACGTGAGGTTCACCCACAAGTGGGGTGGGGCCATCGACACGTGCTCCCGGTTCTTCGCGTTCTTCGTCACCGCCTACGACCGGAAGGTCGCGATGGCGGCCGGGTTCACCGGCCTCGGCGTCGGCGCCTCCCGGTTCGCCGGCACCGTCATGCTCGACCTGCTCTCCGGTGAGGAGACCGAGCTGACGCAGCTGGAGATGGTGCGCAGGCGGCCGCTGCCGTTCCCGCCCGAACCGGTGGCGTGGCTCGGCATCAGGATGACGACGAACGCTCTCATCAAGGCCGATGAGAACCAGGGCAGGCGCGGCCCGCTGCTCAAGGTCCTCGACGCCGTCGGCATGGGCTTCGACTCCTGAGCCGCCGGGCCGGGCTCCTCTGCGCGCTTGATAGACTCTTCCCGAGCGCGGGAGGAGCTCCCGCGCCCCGTTGTGAAGGAGTCAAACACGCATGGCACGTGTCGTCGTTGAAGTGATGCCCAAGCCCGAGATCCTCGACCCGCAGGGCAAGGCGATCTCCGGTGGTCTCGCTCGACTGGGGTTCCCCGGTTTCGGTGAGGTCAGGCAGGGCAAGCGCTTCGAACTCGAGGTCGAGGGAGAAGCCACCGACGAGGTGCTCGCCCAGGCGCGCGAAGCCGCCGAGACTCTCCTGTCGAACCCCGTCATCGAGAACGTCGTCGCCGTCCGCGTCGCCGAGGACGCCTGATGACGGCCACCGCCGCGACCGACTCGGCAACCGCCTCGGCGTCCGGTCCGAGGATCGGCGTCGTCACGTTCCCCGGCACCCTCGACGACCGGGACGCGGCGCGCGCGGTCACCCTCGCGGGCGCCTCGGCGGTCAATCTCTGGCACGCCGACTCGACGCTCTCCGGCGTCGATGCGGTCATCCTGCCCGGCGGGTTCTCCTACGGGGACTACCTGCGGGCCGGAGCGATCGCCCGCTTCGCCCCGATCATGGACGCCGTCGTCGCGGCCGCGAACGCCGGCATGCCGGTGCTCGGCATCTGCAACGGCTTCCAGGTCCTCTGCGAGTCCCATCTTCTGCCCGGGGCGCTCATCCGCAACGAGGAGCAGCACTTCGTCTGCCGCGACCAGGATCTCCTCGTCGAGAACGCGGACACCGCGTGGACCGGCGACTACGAGCAGGGACAGACGATCACGATCCCGCTGAAGAACGGCGAGGGCGGCTACGTCGCCACCGACGAGGTGCTCGACGAGCTCGAGGCGACCGGTCGCGTCGTCTTCCGCTACCAGGGCCTCAACCCCAACGGCTCGCTGCGTGACATCGCCGGCATCACGAACGAGGCGGGCAACGTCGTCGGACTCATGCCCCACCCCGAGCATGCCGTCGAGGCCGGCTACGGCCCCGCGGGCACCGGCGTCGACGGGCAGGGGTTCTTCTCGTCCGCCGTGCGCACTCTGCTCGCGTCCCGCTGAGACCAAACACGCGAATCGGTCCCGGTTCCCCGACTCAACCTCGGGGACCGGGACCGATCTCGTTTCGCCGTCCGGCCGGGACGAATCACCGACCTGACGGGAGTTCTGTCATCCTTTCATCTGTCCGCGGCGGCGGGCGAAGAGGACCGCTCCCGCTCCTGCGAGGATGAGGATGGCGCCGGCGCCGAGGCCGGTGAGTTCTGCACCGGTGCGGGGCATCGACCCGTTGTTGCCGCCGCCGGAACCGCCCCCGCCGTTGCCGCCGCCGCCACCGCCACCGGAGCCGGTGACCGTGAACCCGCTGTTCATGACGTAGTCGCCGCAGGTGGCTTGGACGGTGTACTTGCCGACGTACGCCGCGGGATCGTTCTCCAGACCGTAGGTCTGCACCGCGGCGACATCTCCGCCGTCGGCCGGGGCCGTCCGGTCGTAGAGGAGGACGTCGCTGCTGTTCCAGACCTGGAAGCGGACCTCATCGGCGACCAGGCAATCGACGACCGCCATCGTCACGCCCTTGTCGCGGTTGACGAAGTCGGCGCCGGAGATCGTCTCAGGCCAGACCGAGAGGGTGGGCTCAAGAGTCTCATCGCCGTCCGCGGTGACGGTGAACGTGCCCTCCTGGAACATGTCACCGCAATCGGCCGTGACGAGGTATCGCCCGATGAATGCGACCGGGTCGGTATCGCCGACCTCGGGCACCCAGGTCACCACGGCGGCGGTGTCCTCACCGGCTTCCTGGCTCGCTTCGAAGACCACGGTATCCGGGTCATAGGCGGTGGTGATCATGATGTTGACGTCGGAATCCATCCGGCAGCCGGACATCATCACGGTCACACCGCTGGTGAGGAAGTCGGAGACCTGCTGCGAACCCGGGGTGATGTCGAGAGTCGTGCCCGATGGCGGCGGCTCGGTCTCGTCACCGACGACGGTGGCGCTGGCCGAATACGTCTCGTTCTGGTCGCCCCGCTGAACGCTGACGGTCACCGTGACGGTGTCGCCGGGCTCGTAGGCGCCCTCGGTGTAGTACACACCGGTGAATGAACCGTCGGAGTCCACGGTTGCATGGGTGCCGTCGCCGTCGCCCCATCCGATGTCATCTCCTGCGAGGACACCGTCGACGAAGAATCGAATGCCTTTGTCGGGGTCGCTGAGGTCCGACACCGTGACCTCATCGGACTCGAGGTACATGGTGGCGTCGATCGGCTCATCTGTGGGGGATTCGGTCGGGGTCTCGGTGGGGGTGCCTTCGACGTCCGCTTCGGCGGGAGTCGAGGGATCGGTGGAGCCATCGGTCGCGGCTTCGTCCGTCGCGCCGGACGAGTCATCGCTGCCGGTGGAGTCGTCGCTGCCCGAGGTGTCGGCAGTGCTCATGTCACCGCCGGAGCTGTCGTCGGTTCCCTGCGACGTGGAGTCATCGGCGCCGGTGTCCGTGCCGGTGTCCGTGCCGGTGTCGGTGCCCGTGTCCGTGGTGTCGCCGGGCGGGGTTCCGCCGTCGGCGGTGCCGTCGGGATCCGGCATGGCCATGAGGGTTGTCTGCCCCGCTGCTCCGTCCGCTGCCACGGAGGCGGCGGCCGGCAGGGAGCCCATGGTGGCGACGGCGAGTGCCACCGTCGTCGCGAGGATGAGGCGTTTCATGATCGTCCTTCCAGCGGGGCCTGGAGCTGCCACGGTGCTCGTGGCTGCTTGTCGAGGACACTACGTCTGTGCGCCCCGTCCGGGGACTTATGAACATTGAGTTCATGACGATTCTGTGATGCAGGTCACGGCGTCCTGTTATCGTTCCGTCACTGTTCGGATGATCGGCGCGCACGGCGGGGTCTGTCGCGGGGCCGGACGCTGCTCTCACGCCGGCAACCCGGTGGCCCAGGTGGCACCGGATTCTCCGCTCGATCCGCAGGCCGTCAGGCAGGCGGTGTCGACCGATCCGAGGACTTCGCACAGGCCGCCATGCCGACATCACGATTCGGCAGACCCTGCCGTCGGAGCCTGAAAATCGTTACCACCGGAACCTGTTGACATGCGCGCCGCAGAGTGGGTGTGCGCACCCACGGGACGAGGCCGGCCGCTCCGCTGGTCGGGGACGGCGAAGGCCCCCGAGTGTCCCTCGGGGGCCTTCTGCGGAGGACGGCCTGTCCTGCCTCGGTTCGGTCAGTCCGTTCCCCTCCCGCCGAGCGGCGGCTGAGCCTCCGAGCGCCCGCCCGGGTCGGTCGACGCGTCGTTCCGCACGCCGGACTCGTCCCTGACCTCGCCTGATTCCCGCGGACCAGCGGCAGGCTCCGTCGCCCCAGCGGCAGGCTCCGTCGACCCCGTGGAAGCCTCCTCGGCCACTGCGGCGTCGCCGGCGTCCTCGGCCAGCGCCGCGGCATCGGCGGCGAGCCCGGGTTCGGTCTCCGCCTCGGCGAGGACCTCAGCGGTGAAGTGCTCCTCGGCGTCCTCACCTCGGAACTGCGACATGTAGAGGCGGTAGTACGCGCCCTCGGCGGCGAGGAGCTCCTCGTGGTTGCCGTGCTCGACGATCGCACCGTTCTCCATGACGAGGATGGTGTCGGCATCGCGGATCGTCGAGAGTCGGTGCGCGATGACGAACGACGTCCGGTCGGTGCGCAGGGCCGCCATCGCCTGCTGCACGAGCAGCTCGGTGCGGGTGTCCACCGACGAGGTCGCCTCGTCGAGGATGAGCAGCGAGGGATCGGCGAGGAACGCCCGGGCGATCGTGATGAGCTGGCGCTCACCGGCAGAGACGCTGCCACCGTCGGCGTCGATGACGGTGTCGTAGCCGTCGGGCAGCTGCCGGACGAAGCGGTCGACCATCGTCGCCTTCGCGGCGTCGATGACCTCCTCGTCGGTGGCGTCGAGTCGTCCGTACCGGATGTTGTCGCGGATCGAGCCCTCGAACAGCCACGCATCCTGGAGCACCATGCCCACGTGCGACCGGAGGTCGGCACGGGTGAGATCGCGGATGTCGACCCCGTCGAGGTAGATCGTCCCGCCGGTGAGCTCGTAGAAGCGCATGACGAGGTTGACCAGCGTCGTCTTGCCGGCGCCCGTGGGACCGACGATCGCGACCGTGTGGCCGGGATCAGCCGTGAAGGAGACGTCCTCGATGAGCGGGGTGTCCTCGGTGTAGCGGAAGCTGACATGCGAGAAGTCGACCCGCCCGGGAGTCCGCGGAGGCAGCGCGGCCGTCGCCTCGTCGGGCTCCTCCTCGTCGGCGTCGAGGAGCTCGAACGTGCGCTCGGCCGAGGCGACACCGGACTGGAGCATGTTCGCCACTCCGGCCATCTCCGAGATCGGCTGCGAGAACTCCCGCGAGTACTGGATGAACGCGGTCGCATCGCCGAGCGTCATCTGCCCCGAGGCGACCCGCAGGCCGCCGGCGACGGCGATGAGGACGTAGCTGAGGTACGACACGAACTGCATCGAGGGCATGATCATCCCGGAGACGAACTGGGCCCCCGACGATGCGGCGTAGAGCTCTTCGTTGCGGCGGTCGAACTCGTCGAGCATGACCTTGTCGCGGCCGAAGGCCCGCACGACGTCGAGCCCCGAGAACGACTCCTCGACGTGGCCGTTGACCTCACCGGTGTACTTCCACTGCGCCTTGAACTTCTTCTGCGCCTGGGAGCCGATGACGCCGGCGATTATCGCCGACAGCGGCAGGGCGATGAGGGCGAGCAGCGCGAGCTGCCACGAGACGATGAACATCATCACGCCGATGCCGACGATCGTCAGCGCCGATTGGACGAGTTGGGAGAACGCCTGCTGGAGGGCCTGCTGGATGTTGTCGACGTCGTTCGTCACCCGCGACATGACATCCCCGCGCTGCCGCGTGTCGAAGTACCGCAGCGGGAGCCGGTTGATCTTGCGCTCGATGTCCTCACGGAGGCGGTAGACGACGCGCATGACGAGGGCGTTGAGGATGTAGCCCTGCGCCCACATGAGCATCGAGGCGACGAGGTACATGAGGAGGACGACGATGATGATCTGCCCGAGTGCCGTGAAGTCGATGCCCTGACCGGGGACGACTCCGGCAGTCGCGAGCATGTCGGCGTAGTCGTCGCGGCCTTCGGCACGGGCGCCGGCGATGATGTCCTCGATGTTCGCGCCCGCCGGCAGCTGGGAGCCGATGACTCCGGAGTAGACGACGTCCATCGCCTTGCCGAGCACCTTCGGGGCGATGACGGTGAGGACGACCGAGCCGATGACGAGGAGGACGACCTTGACGAGTCCCGCCTTCTCGTCGGCCATGAGTCCGAAGAGGCGCTTGACCGAGGGCCAGAAGTGCTTGGCCTTCCGCGGCGGGGTGCCGCCGAACATGTCTCCGTCGGCTTCGGAGGGGATGAAGTCCTCGGCGAGTTCGGCCTCGGCGGTGGCAGCGGTCGTGCCGGACGTCTCTGCGGTCGTCGTGTCGACGGGATCCTTCTTCGCCATGTCAGTTCACTCCTTCCGCGGTCAGCTGGGATTCGACGATCTCCTGATAGGTCGGGTTCGTCTCGAGCAGTTCGTCGTGGGTGCCGCGGCCGACGATCTTCCCGTCGTCGAGGACGAGGATCTGATCGGCCTCGCGGATCGTCGACACGCGCTGGGCGACGACGATGACCGTCGCCTCCCCCGTCGTCTCGGCCAGGGCCTCGCGCAGTCGGGCGTCGGTGGCGACGTCGAGCGCGGAGAACGAATCGTCGAAGACGTAGACGAGCGGTTTCGCGGCAAGCGCGCGGGCGATGCAGAGGCGCTGCCGCTGGCCGCCGGAGAAGTTCGTGCCGCCCTGGGAGACGCTCTCGTCGAGCCCGCCCGGCTTCTCGGCGACGAAGTCCGCGGCCTGCGCGGTCTCCAGCGCCTCCCACAGCTGCGCGTCGTCGGCGTGCTCGCTGCCGAAGCGCAGGTTCGAGGCGATCGTGCCGGAGAACAGGTAGGGCTTCTGCGGCACGAGGCCGACGACCTCGGCGAGCTGGTGACGGTTGAAGGCGCTGACCGGTGTTCCGTCGATGAGCACCTGACCCGACTGCGGGTCGATGAGGCGCGGGATGAGTCCCACGATCGTCGACTTGCCGGAACCCGTCGATCCGATGATCGCCGTCGTCGTGCCCGGTCGTGCCGTGAACGAGAGGTCCTCGAGGACGGGGACCTCGGCTCCGGGATAGCCGAAGGTGACATTCCGGAACTCCAGCTCGCCTCGGCGCGGGAGTTCGTCGACGCCGTCGGGGACGACCATCGACGAGGTGGTCTCGAGGACTTCGCAGATGCGCTCGGCGCAGACGACGGCGCGCGGGATCATCATCATCATGAACACGCCCATCATCACGGCGACGAGGATCTGGAGGAGGTACTGGAGGAACGCGGTGAGCGAGCCGACCTCCATCTGACCCGCATCGACGCGGTGGCCGCCGAACCAGAGCACGGCGGCGGTGGCGATGTGGAGGATCATCATGATCGCGGGGAACATGAGGACGAAGAGGTTGCCGACCTTGACGGAGGTCTCGGTCAGGGCGCGGTTCGCGTCGGCGTACCGGTCGGCTTCGAAGGGCTCGCGGACGAAGGCGCGGATGACGCGGATGCCGGTGATCTGCTCACGGAGGACGCCGTTGATGTCGTCGACCTGATCCTGCATGCGGCGGAAGAGCGGCATGAGGAGGACGACGAGGATGCCGACGACGATGAAGAGCGTCGGCACGGAGACCCAGACGAGCCAGGACAGTCCCGCATCCTCGCGCAGGGCCATGATGATGCCGCCGATGCACATGATCGGTGTCGAGACCATGAAGTTGAGCGTCATGAGCACGAGCATCTGCACCTGCTGCACGTCATTGGTGTTGCGGGTGATGAGGGTCGCGCTGCCGAACTTCCCCACCTCGAGGGTCGAGAGGCTGTCGACATGGCTGTAGATCGCGCGGCGGATGTCGCGGCCCACGCCCATCGCGGTGCGGGCACCGAAGAAGATCGCGGTGACCGCGGTGATGACCTGGACGAAGCAGACGATGAGCATCGTCATGCCCGTCGACCAGATGAAGTCGGTGTTGCCGGCGGCGACGCCTTCGTCGATGATCCGGGCGTTGAGGCTGGGCAGGTAGAGAGCGGCGATCGTCGAGGCCAGCTGGAGGATGACGACGAAGACGATGAAGAGCCAATAGGATTTCGCGTATTTCAGGGTGAGGCGCAGAAGTGCCACAGTGTCCGTCCTGGATGTGAGAAGCCGACATGACGGCGTCATGAGTTGGAAGAGCGCAACGAACCATCCTACATCGATCGTCCTCCTTCGCAAGAGCGTGCCATGGTACTGTTCTCGAATCCAGTGGACCACGCGGCACTGACACGGACGCCGGTTCCGCGTGCCTCCTCGCATCTTCGACACGTCCCCGTAGGCTGGAAATCATGAGCACAACACTGCAGGATCTCGTCAATCGCGCCGTCTTCCTCTCCACGGAGATGCAGACGCACTTCGGCAGCGTCATCGCCGGCGCCGCCTGGGAGGTGGACTTCTCCGCAGACCCCACTCTGACCTTCGACGTCGAGGGCGGGGAGCCGCTGCGCACCCGCCCCCACCTCGTCGGCTCCGAATCGAGTTCGCAGGGCACGTGGCTGTGGGGCTGGGAGAACATCAACGGGTTCCCCGAGGCGGTCGTCGGCCTCGCCCACGAGGTGCGGAAGTTCGGTGCCGCGGAGGGCATCAGCGATCTCGTCACGCCGGAGATCGACCTCGACGACGAGCTCGCCCTGCGGCTCACGCTCGCGGCGAAGGAGGCGACGGGCAAGTGGGCGCACTATCCGGCCGCCGCCGGTGCCGGCACGACCGTGTGGGTGCTCGTCGACTCCCCCGCCCTCGCCCTGCCCGCACCCACCGTCAAGGCGTCCGTGAGGGCGCTCATGCAGGGGCTGACGCAGACGACGGTCGACGATCATCGGGCCGCGCTCGCGGCGTACGCCGACCGGCGCGGGATTCCGACCGCCGAGCTGCCCGACGGCGGTGTCCGCATGCTCTTCGCCGACGGCAGCGCCGATCTCAGCTTCGATGAGCAGAGCCGCATCTCCAACTGCGAAGTCCATGCCCCGCTCGAGGGCGAGGCGGCCGACCAGTTCTCCCGGATCACCGGCATCACCGTCACCGAGGCGGCGCCGCAGGAACCGTCGACCGCCGCCGGCACCCCTGCGGCTGGGTCCCCTGCAGCTGAGTCCCCGGACCGTGCAGCTGCCGCGGGCGCGGACCGCTCCCCTGCGGCAGCCGCTTCGGCAGGGACCGCGGCAGCGGCGTCGGCAGGGACCGCGGCGGACGAGCGAACCTCGGAGACGACGGGGGCCGGCGCTCCGTCGGAGTCCACGACGCAGGGCGACGGCGAGGATGCCGCCGGCCGTCGCACCGAGCCCGCGGAGCCGCGGCAGCCGTCCGCCGGCGAGACCTCCACCGAGACGGCAGCTCCCGCAGCCGAGACCGCGCCGCCGGCTGATCGCACCGAGGCAGAGGCACCGACCGAGACTCCCGCCGCTCAGCGGGACGAGCACGCCGCTGAGCGGGCCGCTGACGAGTCCACGACGGACGAGCCCAAGGGGAAGAAGAAGGGACTGTTCTCGCGGCTCTTCGGCCGCTGAGCATCGTCCACTGCCGACACTGAGGCGCCGCACCGGGTGGTGCGGCGCCTCAGTCGCTCCTGTCGTGCGCGCACAGCATCGCGGAGCCGGTCAATCACCGGTTGATCGGCTCGCTCGGCTCCCAGCTGAACTCGCGGTCGAAGAGGTAGCGCCGTTCGGGGTCGCTGACGAGGGTGACGTCGAGTCCGTCGCCGGTCAGCCGCACCTGCCCCGAGGAGTCGATCGCGTAGTCGAGTGAGGTCTCGAGCACCGGATCGCGGACGAGTCCCTGATCACCGTCGAGCTTCGGGAAGAGGGTGACGTCGAGCCGCCCGCTGTCGTCGGCCCCGGGGTCGGCGGCGCTCACCGTGTACCTGCCGTCCTGGAAGCTCCCGTCGGCGTAGCGGATGCTCAGACGCGCTCGGCCGTCGAACGCATTCTGCCCGAAAGCGACCTGGCTGATTTCGGCACCCTCAAGGGTGCGGCTGCCGCTGTCCGTCGCCCGGTAGACCCCGGCGACTGCGGGCACGGGGTCGGGCTGACCCCAGTTCGCGCGGAGCCCGAAGGCCACTCCCGACCCGATGATGAGGAGCAGCGCGAGAGCGGGTGACGTCCATTTCGTGACGGCGACGACGATCCGGTGGGACGAGATGCGACCGTGGACGGGCCGGCCGGTGGGCAGCCCGAGCAGGAAGCGGCCGAGGCGGATGAGGTTCGGAGCCAGCAGCACGATCCCGGCCACGGCCATGAGGCCCGACAGCTGCTTGACCGGGACGTCGAAGGTGAGGTTGAGCAGGAAGACGACGGACATGTCGACAGCGGCGAGGAGCGCGCCGAGCCACACGGTGCGCCGGAAGAGGAGGAGGACCGCCGCGAGCACCTCGGCAAGGCCGGCGAGCACCTGGACCGTGGGAGAGAACGCCATGAATCGCCAGAGCACGCCCATCGGGCTCATCTCACCGTATTGGACGAGAGCATCGGAGAAGTCCGCATAGCCCATCTGGACGAGGTAAACCTTCGACCATCCGTAGATGAGCAGGTACCCGGCGAGCCAGATGCGCAGCACCCAGTGGGCTGCCCAGAGTGCGCTGCGGAGGATCGACCGTGCCCGTGACGGCCGTGCCGCCGCATCGTCGGCATCCGGCTGGACCTGAGTGGGTGCTGTGTCGTTGCGCATGGCTTCAGGCTATGCGCGCCGAGGCGGTCCGCTCCATCCGGAATCCACACCGACCGAGGGCGGGAAAACCCCACCCTGACCCGGGCACAGAGGAAGGGTGCGGCCTGGATGGAGTTCTGCGCGGATTGACCGCGGGACAGCGGCACCGTTGAATGAAGCCATGATCACGATCGCTCCGGCCGACTTCTCCGATCCGGCCCTCCTCGATTTCCTCCAGCAGCACCTCGCCGATATGTCCCCGACGGCGCCGGAGGAATCACGGCATGCCCTCGACGCGAGTGGACTGCAGAGCCCCGGTGTGCGACTGTGGGCGGCACACGATGAGCCCTTCCTCGTCGGCACGATCGCCCTCGCCGAGCTTGAGCCCGGGCATGAGGAGATCAAGAGCATGCGGACCTCTCCGGTGCATCGCGGGAAAGGGGTCGCGTCCCGTCTGCTCGAGCATGCGCTCGGTGACGCGCGCTCACGCGGGGTCGAACGGGTGTCCCTCGAGACGGGGAGCATGGAGTTCTTCGCGCCGGCCCGGGCCCTGTACCGCAAGGCCGGATTCGTCGAGACCGAGCCCTTCGGGAGCTACCGTGCGGATTCGCACAGTGTCTTCATGACACTGTCGCTGACGACATGACGATAGGGGCAGAGACAGTCGTGAATGCAAAAAGTGGGGGCACCCCCCATAAGGAGTGCCCCCACCAAAAAGAATTGCGGCAGTCACTTACTCTCCCACAACCACCAAGTTGCAGTACCATCAGCATGACATGGGCTTAGCTACCGGGATCGGAACGGTTAACCGGGCGTTTCCCCACCACTATCACCACCGCAAAACCAACAAACCACCCACACACTTACCCGTGTGTGGTAATGGTCCAAGAACCGCACAGCGAACGCGAACACCACACAGCGTGGTCTCATCAAAAACCCGTTAATGTTACTTCCGCACACACCAACCCGATAAAAGGTTGTGTGAGTGATCGGCGTATTAGTACCAGTCAACTCCAC
>NZ_BAAAMB010000011.1:0-5893 GCF_039528855.1 Brevibacterium sanguinis
TGAACCCAGCCGCTACACTGGCGGCATAAACCCGGAGGTCAACCAAACCTTCAGCGGACCCGGTTGGCGGAGAAGAGCGATCTCGTCTCTGCGGATCCGATCGAGGCCCGCACCTTCTTCGGCGGCAGCGTCGAGGACCAGGACCTCGATGGGGGCGATCCCGCGCTGCTCGCACCGGAGCCGACGGACGCGTTCCGCAGCGAGGTCGACAAGCAGGTCAAGACGCTCGTCGACAGCTGCGCGAAGAAGACCGTGGCTCAGCCCGACGGCTGCCCGTTCGGCTCGTACAGCGCCGAGAGCTTCGATGCCACGGATCTCAAGTGGTCGATCTCGTCGTATCCGACCGTCACGGTGTCCGACCCGTCGTCCGATCCGTACTACTACGACGGCGGAATGGGGGCCGGACCCAACGGCGGCCCGTCGTGGGCGATCACGACGGTCTCCGAGGGTGAGGCGCTGGTGACGGGCAGCTACGACTCGTTCTTCGACGACGGCGGGGCATTCGATGACACGGTGATCTTCTCCGTCGACGGCGTCGCTGAGATCGTCGACGGAAAGGTCGTCATCACCATCAGCGACGGCTACGACTTCTAGGACGACTCGTTGCTGCCGGAATGCTCGACACTCATCATGGTCGGTCGCTGCGGGAGGGAGCGCATCGATGACACCGGTCGGGATCGCTTCCGGTCGGGATCACATCCGATTCTCATCGTTCTCGGCCCCGGCCAGCTCCGGTCCTGAGCTCAGCCGGATCAGTTCTTGTCGATGTCCTCGGCTCGGTCGAGCACCTCGGCGAGATCGTTGAGCCATGCCGCATACCCGTCGTAGGTGAAGGCGCGCTTGTCATCCCAGGTGCCGGTCTGCCCGGCCTTGACCGTCGGCAGGCTGAGGTAGATCGGATTCGTCTCGAAGTCGGCCGAGGCGTCGTGGACGAGGAGGACATCGGCGGAGTAATCGCTGATCTTCTCCCACGAGACCTCGGCCCACGAGCTGTCGGCGCCGGGGTCGGGTCCCACGAGGGTCACGCCGTCGTCGGCGAGCATCCGGGCGATGCCGAGGTCCTTCGCGGTGTAGATGATGTCGGCATTGAAGTTCGCGAGGAGCACCGTGAGCCAGTCCTTGTCGGCGGTGACGTCGCGGATGCGCTGCCGTGCCGCATCGAAGTCGCGGCGCTGTGCGGTGATCTCCGCGGAGTCGGTGTCTGCACCGATCGCCTGGGCGACGGCGGCGTACTGGCCGAACATGTCGTCGGGCGTCTGGTCCTGGAGCTTGATCGGGACGAATGGGACGAGCGAGGTGACCTGCTCCCTGAGCTTGTCATCCCACCAGGTCCAGCCGTCGCCGGTCTCGTTGCCGTAGGCGACGACGATGTCGGGCCTTGTCGCGGCCAGCGCCTCGGTGTCGAGCTCCATGTCGGTGCCGACGATCTCGACGCCTGTGGTGTCGAACGACTTCCCCGGGGACTCGTTCTGCCCGAATCCGAAGACCGCGACGGGTGTGATGCCGTACGGCGCGAGCGCGGCCGCGGAGTAGAAGTCCATCGCGATGCGCTCAGCTGGTCTGTCGAGTGAGACGGTGACGCCGTCGTAGCCGGCGGGCGAGTACGAGAAGTTCTTGGCGGACGATTGAGCGGTCCCGGACTCGGATGCCTCGGTGGAGCAGGCGACGAGGGCGAGCGGAGCGAGAGCGGTGAGAGCCAGGAGCTGACGTCGGCGCATGACGACCTTTCGAGAGGGAACGGGAACGAGATCACCGTAGCATCATTGTGGAGAGGCTAACCTAACAAAGATGTTATGCTCGTCGAGTACCAGCCGGATCGCTCCTGCCTGTGCAGGAGGCAGAGGAGAACACGTGTCACGAGCATCCATCGGCGCTTTCGAGGCCACCGTCATCGGCATCGAGGACCTGAGCCCCTCATTCCGCCGCATCACCTTCGGCGGCGACGACTTGGCGGATTTCGGCACCGACGGGCACCCGCGTGATCTGCGGTTCAAGCTCATCATCCCGCCGGGCGGACTGAGCGCTCCGGAGTTCGACCTCCTCGGTTTCTTCGCCGAGCAGGTCGAGGCCGGGAACCCGTGGTACCAGGCGTGGCTGCAGGTCGATGAGGATGTCCGCGGAGCGATGCGCACGTACACCGTCCGCGAGTGGCGCAGCGATGCCCGAGAACTCGTCGTCGACATGGTGCTCCACATCGATGACGACGGCCATTCGGGTCCGGCGGCGACCTGGGCCAAGAACGCTGAGATCGGCCACCGACTGCACATCATCGGGCCGTCCCGTCACCACCAGGGCGCGTACGGCGGCATCGAGTTCGACTGCGGCGACGCCGATCAGATCCTGCTCGCCGGTGACGAGACCGCTGTCCCGGCCATCGCCTCGATCCTCGATTCCCTCAAGGACGCGACCGTCAGCGGCAGGGCTGTCATCGAGGTTCCGAGCGCTGACGACATTCTCGATCTCACGGCGCCCGAGGGCTTCGAGGTCGAATGGCTGCCGCGCGGCGACGCGGACTTCGGCGCGCTTCTCGAGCCGGCAGTGCGGGAGGCCGTGCGTGCAGAGAACAAGGCCCTCGCCGAGGTGGGGGCGTCGGTGTCCGCAGGAGGCGGAGTCGAACTCGAGGATGTCGACATCGACGAGGAGATCCTCTGGGACACGCCTACCCGGCTCACACAGGCTGCGCAGAGCAGTTCGAGTGACACCGAGCGCGGCTCCCGCCCGTTCTATGCGTGGATCGCCGGCGAGGCCGGACCGGTCAAACGACTGCGCCGCTACCTTGTGCAGGAGGTCGGCGTCGACCGCAAACAGGTCGCGTTCATGGGCTACTGGCGACAGGGCAAGGCCGAGGGCTGAGCACCCGGCGACCGGACCGACTGCACCGATCTGAGAATCTGCGGACCGATAGCGCAGCCGGCGCCGACCAGGCAGAGGACGCCGCCGACTGCTGCCAGGGGCGGCGGAACCTCGGCGAGAACAATCCAGGCAAGGACGACGACGATCGCCGGCACGAGCAGACTCGACGAACTCAGCAGGCCGGCAGGGAGCACGCGGATCGCATAACCCCACAGGTTGAACGCGATGGCCGTGGGCACAATGCCCAGGTAGATCACTTGGAGAGTGATGTCGATGGGGGCTGCGGCGACCTCGGTGAGGAGGCTCGGGGTGAAGATCAGGCAGGCGAGGGTGCCGGCGAGAATGCCCAACCACGTCACGGTCACCGAATCCTCGCCGGAGAGGAAGTGCTTCTGCAGGAGCACGCACGCGGCGTAGAGGAGCGCCGCTGAAAGGCTCAGCACAAGACCGCCGATGGTGAAGACTCCGGTGAAGCTCGCGACCGTGATGAGCACGATTCCCGCCAGGGAGACGAAGATGCCGACGAGCAGACGCCACGGCAGCCCCTCACCGAGGACGATGCCGGCGAAAACCTCGATGATGAGCGGGGCGATGTTGACGATCATCGAGGCGGTCCCAGCATCGATCGAATGCTCAGCGGCATTGAGGACGACGACGTAGGCGGCGAACCACGCCACTCCCCAGAGTGCGACGATGAACCATACTCTCGGCGACGAGGGGATGCGGGGCCTGCGGAAGACCATCCAGAGTGAGAGGACCACGGCTGCCGCGATGCAGCGCAGCAGCGCCATCGCGCCCGGGCTGAAATGAGCAGCGGCATCGCGGATGACGACGAATGACGACGCCCAGAACACCATGGTGAGCAATGCGGCGATCCACGGCAACGCAGGAATCCTGTCACTCAGGGACGGTCGCCGTTCAATTCGATTCATTCGCTCTGTTGGACGGTCGGCGTCAGGATTGTGTCTCATAACCTCGATCATTCCGTCTGCGACTGTCCATGAAAAGCGCACACTATTGCACAACTGTGCGCGCTCTCAATACGATCCGAGAATGCACTCGGTGTCGCATCTCCAGTCATTCAAGTCCGTCGCGGTCACGGGTTCAGTGCGGTCGGCCGCTCAGCACCTCGGCCTGTCGCCGTCTGCCGTCAGCCATCATCTCAAGCTTCTCGAGAAGCAGACCGGCCTCACTCTCTTCACGAGACGTGGGCGCAGACTGGGCTTGACGGATACCGGTTCGGCCATCCTCGCTGACATTGACGCCGTGCTCGAATCGACGAGCCGTTTGCAGCAGCGAATCTCTGAGCTGCAGGAGAGCCGCGTCGATCGGCTCTCGATCGCATACTTCGCTTCGGCAGGCACTCGTTGGCTTCCCGAGCTTGTCGCCTACCTCGAGCACCGTTATCCCCATACTGCCGTTCAGCTCAACCTCGCCGAAGGACCATGGACCGAACTCGAATCCGACATCCAGGTCATGATCGCCGAATCCCCGGAGCTCAGCCTTCCCTCCGGGGTCGACAGCAGCTTCCTCATCGAAGATCCGTACGTTGCAGCAGTACCCGAAGACCACCCAATGGCCGCAGCAGACTCGATTTCCCTCAGCGACCTCGCCCAGCTGCCATGGATCGACAACGACACCGGGGGCGGCCCATGCCGGACGATCCTCTTCGACGCATGCGCGCGAGCAGGGGTCCCGGTCCACTTCAAGCACGAGGCCCACAGTTTCCCCACGGCTCTGCATATGGTCAGCCGCGGACTGGGTGTGACGGTTCTTCCCCGCCTCGGAATTGATCCGCTGCCCGCCGGGGTGGCGGTCGTTCCCTTGGCCGATCCCGTTCCGACTCGTTATATCCATGCCATCAGCGATCCCGGGCATCCTCAGCAGGCCCTTCTCGCCGATGCCATCGCGGCTCTGCGCGATCTGGCCAGCGACGACGCAGAACTGGTGCCGGAAAGCCGCAGATGAATAGTCACAGATGAATGAATGTTCACAGATGAATGGTCTGATCGAGGCCGGTTCAATCATCCGAAACGCCGGTACCCGGACTGATCTGAGTCGCTCGGCCCCTCGAGTTGCGATTCCACCGCAATCGACTGTGTGAAGGCAGAGTGGTCCCCTGGCCCGGTCAGCACGGTGGTCGACTCGACCCGTTCGCACCCGACCCGCCCCCACCGGCATCATCAAGGCCGCCCGTGTCGGCGAGGTCGTCGAAGAGAGTGCTCATGATGTCCTCGGCAAGGAACCGGGGATGGAAGATCGGTTCCCGGGCAGGATCGACCGATGCCGGTGGCACCCACGCCGGGCGCCCATTGGTCATCATCCGCATCTCCCACTCCGACCGGTCCATCAGATGATGATGAGCACTGCACGCCAGTGCCAGATTATTGATCTCCGTGCGCCCTCCCCGGGCATGCGGGATCACATGATTGGCATCACACCACCCCGGAGGGGCATCACAGCCCGGGAACGTACACCCCTTGTCACGGGCCGTGACCACTGCGATCTGCTGCTTGTTGGCAAACCTCTTCTCCGTGAGTACCTGCACCGTCTTCGCCTTCTGTGACACCAGATGGAAGAACACCTGCCCGTTCAACCCGCGGGTCTGCAGTTCACTGATCGGGATCGGCGTCTCAACACCGGTGGTGCCCTCCCCGGTGCCGTGGGCCAGGTCCTCAGCCGTCGCAGTTACGACGAGCGCGTAGGGGGTCCCGGCCCCGGCCTGGTCCATGCTGATCCGCGAGACCAGAGTCGCGAACCGTTCATAGATCCACGCCCTCGCCGTGGGCTGCTCAGCAGTCAGATCGACCCGGGACCCGTCAGCACGCACCCCGACACCCACAAGGAACTCACTGTCCTCCGGCGTACCCGGAATCTCACCGGGACTAGTGTTGCTAGTGCCGGCTGCGCCGGTAGAAGTGGTGGTGCTGCCGTCGAAGTTAGTGTTCTGCGGACCGCCAGCGCCGTTGGCATCAGATGAGCCGTCAGGGTTCGTCATTCCGTTGACGCGCGAACCGTTGGGGTCGGCAGTGCCGTTGGG
>NZ_BAAAMB010000012.1:0-17950 GCF_039528855.1 Brevibacterium sanguinis
AACTTCGTAATGCTCGTATATCTAGTAGAACTAATAGAAATGAATCAGATGTGGCCACGCTCGGGCTCAAGGCCGAGCATCAACAGCAGGAAGACTAGTGGTATTGCATCCGGCGAACCTGTTCTCGCCTATTAGCCGACTCGACGCTAGGGAAGAAGTATTCCTTTGGGCCGAGTTCGACAAACTCGCCCTCGGTTTCTCGGTAGTCGAGATGTGCAGGGTTCAGGCAGAGGTCCCACCCGCAGGCTGGAAAGATGCCCCACTCGGCTGGCGCAACCCCGTGATTCAACGCCCACGCGACCCTGCGGCAACTAACCCGCCCTCGGGTCCGTGGCTGAAAGAGTGGGTGCGCACTAAGCGACAGCCTGGGGCTGCTTGCGTAGCCCATCCAAAACCAGCAATCGTCTGAATCTCCGCGATCGACTTGTGCAAAAAAAAGCTTCGCGGTCCCCCTCGCAGACTTCCGTGGCGAGCAGGTCGCGGCGCGACCCCTGGGTGTAGAAACTCGATTTTCCGTAACTCATGCTTCTCCTAGTTCGGTAGGTTGATTACTAGCATGCCCGCCGCGGCGGGGGATCAATCCCGCCCGCGGGCGCTCGGCCCCGAACGGCCGAGCAGTTTGTCTCGCGCACATGCGCGTTAACTACTACCTTGCGCAGGCCCTGAAGCGGCCTGCGCTTATCCAAGCGCGGAGCTTCCGCTCCGCTTTGCCTTGACCAGAAATCCGCGAGCCTCGACGAAGTCGCGGCTCTTGTGCCCTGACCGAAAATCTTCAAGCCGAGGATCCGTGAGTCAGAACCGACGAGGTACGAGGAGGTTCTGACGAACCTCTGTACGTCTTTACGTAAACTCAACCAACTACGTAACTCTCTTGCCCTTTCGGCTCCGCCACGGGCAAGAGCTACAAGCTCTTGCTGCGTTGGTATTGGTTGCTGTCTTGGGGTCGGTCGCTCGGTCGCTTCGCTCCCTCACTCCCTCCCCCCTCCCCCTCCCCGGGGTTCACCCGTTAAAGCGTGTCACTTTTCCGGATTTGTGACATCCGAGCAGTGTGATCTTCCTCACACCTATTCTAATGAGGTCGTTTGATGTTGTTAGAAAATTTTTGCAACTGCACTTGAACGCTGTTCAGGTACCCCCGACTGTCGAGGCGGGTGGTCCGCTGCGCCCCGCCGGGGCCTGCTCCAAGTTCTCGTATTGTTACCAATCAATCTCGTTTAATCGACATTCGAAGTGGGAGCGAACACAGATGCTAACCACCTGCGGTGCCGGAGGATGGGGCGGGAGGGGGTCATCCCCCTATGTCCGCGCGGTCGCGCGGCTACCATCACCCGGCTCACTGGTCAAGGCCCCGTCGCGGCCCCTCAAGCCCCGGCCGCATGGTCGACGCTCTCACTCACCGCACACCACTGCCCGCGCCCGGGGCGCGGCGCATGGCGCACACTGCGCCGGACTCACGGCACGTCCTCATCGCACACCATGCCGGTCATGAGCCATGGCTCACTCGTGTCAGCCGGAGCGCGACGCGCGCCGATCCGCACCCCGGATCGGTCGGCCACTCACGGCTCGCCCCATCGCCTGCTGCTCTCACTGCTCACGTCACGGGACCCGCGTCATGACAGGAGTCCATCGCACCTAGCAGCACCCCGATCACCACTCACATACTTCTCACATGTTCCATCGTTCTCGCAGGTCAGAGCACACGCAGGCGGCCACTCCGCACTGTGCTGCCGAAGCTCGACCCGACCCGGGGTTGCGTACCACATGTCGCTTGTGTCAGACTGGTGTCACCAGCTCGACAGAGAGCGGATGGATCACCCGGTCAATGACCACGGTTCGATACCTCGGATGAGTGAGAACGGACGGTTAGGGCAACCGAAGCGGCCAGTATGGCTGCGGCACCGGATAGGGTTCACCTGTTTGATGGGGATGACTGGTAGTCCGGCCTCATGGGCCGGGGTTCCATAACTGTATAGTGGGGGCGTGAATAATGATGATGCCACTGGAATTGCCGGGGAGCTTGCTCGCGTTGCGGAGCAGGTCACTGAGTCTCGGATCGCACATCGTGCTCTTGTCGATAGGCGGAATGAACTGGTTGTGCTGATGCATGATGACGGTTATTCTCTAACCGATATTGCACGAGTCGCGGGGATTTCATACCAGCAGGTGCAGCAAATTCTTGGACGGCATGGCCGGTGATTAGTTAAACGCGTTGGGTTGACAGTCACAAGCGGCTTGTGGCAGAGTGTTTCACGTAACCACGACAGGTTAGTTAAACGGCCTGGCGGCTGCGGGGATTACCATTTCCCGCGGCGGTCGGTGACTGGTTGGGTGGTATTTGAGAATCGAATATTGATGGGGCACATAATCGTCCCTGGTTGGCGTAAGCAGCGGGCATATTCCTGCGCCGGGTAACCCGTTCACCGTAACGATATGATTTTAGTTTTTGACTGTTTTTCGCTTTAGGGTGGTTCCCTAAACCATAGGTCACAATCGGCTTGTGGTAATCCTACCGTTGGTCACGGGCAGACGTTTAGTGTTTGTGGTTCGATTCCTGGGTTGGGCGCGGTACACAATCGGCTTGTGGTATTTATTGAGGAGATGAGAAACATGTTTGACACCAGTACGGGCGAAGAGTTCGAGCCTGAAACGCGGTTCGATGATCTCTTGGATGGGGTGCATGAGAGCGTCGTCATCGCGGGGATCGAGTTCGACCCGTCGCGAATCCTGCGGGAAGTCGACCCCATCGGATACCTGACCTGCCTGACTGACTACACGGACGACATGGTCGGTGCTGGTGAGTGGTCGGAGACCGACCCGGACGACGATGAGGATGAGGACTGAGGGGCATGACAACAGTTCCACGCTCAGGAGGTGTCAGCCCGGAGCGGACTGACCTGGCTTCTGTAAATCGCTCGACGCTCGACGATGGCGGCGAGCTGGTGAATGATTCCAGGTTTGATGACGAAACGTTTCACCAGCTTTGCGAGGGGTCGGTGAGTTTCCGCCAGGCGCTTAGCAGCCTGATGTGACGCATAACTGAATACGAACAATTGAATATAGATAACTGAATAAAAGTGGGGTGGGACTGATGCTGTTTTGGATGGGGCATTGGTTGTTGGTGCAGGGGTGAGTCTGCGCGAGTTTAGTCCGCACCACGGTAGCCACTGTGGTGCGGGTTATGCCCAGTGCAGGGCAACACTGATTTGGAGGGTGAGTGTTGTGACGATCAACGCTGGTGGTCTGAAAGCTGGTATGCATCTGGCCATGGACTGTGCCTACATCCGGATTGAACGGGTGAGGCGTGAGACCCACGGAATGATTGCGGCTTATGTCCGCTCAGCGACGGGGGCTGTCGTCCCGGTGCTGTTCCATTCGGATGAGTCCCTGACAGTGGGTGCCTGAGTTATGGGCGAGTACATCACAGCGCGTAAAGCGCATATCGACTGGTGTGTCGTCGCGCTCTGGGCCGACGTCATGGATGCTGACTGGACGATCACAGGGCACACCACGAGCGGCTGGGATAGCCGCTACAGGCTGTAGCAGTTTGCCAGTTTTCAGGCGGGTATCGGTGGCAACTTGAGCCAAGGCGCATTGGCGCGCCTGACTCATTCCCGGTATCCGTTTGTGAACCTGTAAACCTTGTTGAGAATGTAGGAGTTGAAACCATGAATTCTGTTACTGTCACGTCTGCCGAGTTGATTGCCGCAGTGAAACGGGTGATCCCGCACACGGCAGCCGCAAACCAGTACCTGCCGGTGCTGGAATGTATCCGGTTCGAGGTTCGCGGAGGGTACCTTACCCTGTCTGCTACTGACAGGTTCACGCTGATTGAAACCCGGATTGGCCTGTCTGTTGAGGTTGGTGAGGATGATTCGTTTGTGTTCCTTGCGAACGCGAAACGCCTCAAAGACTTGCTGCCAGCGTTTAAGGCAGGACGGCTTGTGACTGTCACGGATGGTGGAGAGTTCAATAGTATCCATGTTCCGGGCAATGATGGTGATTTTCCGGCCGTGAACAAACTGTGGCCTGACCGGTTTATGGAAGTGTCCCCGCACCGGTTTGGTTTAGGTGTGGAGCATGTGAAGAAACTGGCTGCACTCCCCCAGGGTCGGGATGAGAAACGTATCCCGTTGGTGTTTGGGCAGGGCCCTGATGCTGGTGAACGGAAACCGTTGGTGGTTGTGTTCTCGGATCACACTCGCGTCCTGGTGATGCCTCGCGGTGGTGAGGATGCTTACGCCGGTGCGGCTGGAGTGTTTGAGTCGATGAATGCACCGACAGTCGCCGCCCCTGTCGGTGCCTGATGTTTGGGGCGTGAGCGTAGTGGAGGCCGGGCGTTGATCGTCCGGCCTCTGCCATGTCCACACCACACGAGAGAGACGAGAGACCCCGTGAACCCGACCTACTTTGAGCGATCCGCCGCGCCCACGCGCGGAGCAGTGAACACCGTGTCGAAAACGGATGTCATCTTCAATGCCGCCGACCTGCTCTCGGACGACGGGAGCAATAGCGAATACGACAGCGCGATCCTGCAGCTGACGGCGCGCCTGCTGGACATGACTTCCGACGACTGCGAATCGCTGAGCATCGTGCTCCGAGCGATCAAGTGAGGCGGAGGTGATGACGAGAATGCCACGGTTCGCCACTGTAGACGATGTCATCGACCGGCACGTCGTCCCGACGCTCGGCGAGTACGCTGCAGACTTCGATGTCGATGCCATTGCATCCGAGGTCACTGCCTACCGCGCCGACGAGTACCCGGCTCACCCCGGTTCGATCAACCTGAGCACGACTGGCCTTGAGGTTGCCGTCACCGATGCTGAGTTCTGGGAGATAGTCGCGCGACACGACATCGCTGCGGACTGAGAACGCGAAGAATCCCCCACCGAACGATGAGGGATTCTCACATCCCCGCATCGGCGGGGAGCACTACTGATCCAAATGTCAGTTCGGATCATCCCCGCTAGAGCGGGGAATCGCACCGAAATGCGATGCGACGATCTTAACACACAACCGCCTGCGAGGGGAACTAGCTCATGAACAAGATTATGACCGCCGCCGTGTCCGCGATCGTCGGGCTGAGCATCGGCATGACTGGCATCGGTGCAGCGGATGCGAAGCCTGCAAAGCCGGTCTACACCAAAACCCAGATGAACAAGTGCGCCGGTGCCGTGATGGAAGCTGACGCAATCATCAACGGCGGAGACAAGTCGCTGCGCAAATCGTTCAACAAGAAGCGCAACGCATGTGCCAAGGTCGTAAATGGCTTCTGACCTATGCCGTGGTCCACGGTGCGACCGCCCCCGAAAGTATCGAGACTATTGCGACTCCCATCAAAGGCAGAAGCGTCGAGGTCTGGAGTTGACGGAGATCAGCCCACGGCGTGGAGCCTCACTGAACGAAAGGCTTGAGTACTGGTCAATGCCGCTCACCAATACGGGCTGCGTCGTTTGGGTTGGGGCGTTGCAGTCTGGCAAGGACGGCGGGTACGGGTATCTGAAGCTAGGCGGCGCAAGCCGCCGCGTTCATCGCCTGACCTACGAGCTGCACTTCGGGCCAATCCCCGATGGAATGCTGGTAGACCATCGGTGCGGAGTTCGGTCATGTATCAACCCGGACCACCTACGGCTAGCAACCCCCAGCCAAAATGCGGCACACCTAACGAGAATGAGTGCGGCCAATACCTCCGGACACCGCAACGTGTTTTGGCACGGGCCGTCTCGCACGTGGCAGGTGCTCATCGGGGTTAACGGTCACAACAAGTCATTCGGCATGTATGCCGACATCGAGGACGCCGCGAACGTGGCGCGACAGAAGCGACGTGAAATCTACGGCGAGTTCGCCGGGATAGACAACTGAGAGCCGAGCCATGACCGGCATTCTCTACACGCTACTCACCGGGGATTTTCCCGGCTATGCGATAGCCGGAGTCGAGGAAGATTCCACCATTATCCAGACCGTGCTGCTTATGCACGGTCTTTTGTTTTGAGAGGACTTTGCAATGGCTCGAATGATCGGCAAGCACTGCCCCTACGGGCCGGGAGGCCGCGACTGCGCGTGCTGCGGTGATGCCCCTGGGAGGGATCGCGCTCGGGCACGGCGAAGCGCCAAGCGGTCTGAGCGCCAGGCCGTCAAGCGACAAGTTGAAAACGAGGACTAAGGGAGGACTGAGAATCATGACCGACACCACCGCTCCCCCGCTGACACCGATCGATACCGGCGAGGTGTGCGAACCGCACATCTGGAACACGACCAATCCCGATCACATCGGCAAGGTCGATTTCGATGATGACTCGGGCATGACCGTAGCAACTGTGCAGCTGGTGAAGAACGCCGCCGGAGGATACACGGCTGTCGTGACACAGCTTGGATTTGAGGCTGTGTCCGTTGATCTGCAAGAAGAGCGATGACTGAAGAGGTCACGCTCTGCTACCAGTGCCACGAGGATGCCGGAGCACCACGAGTTATCGACTTTCCTGAGAGCCCGTTCGCCAGGTGTGAGACATGCGGGTACAACGACGACGGCGACGGCATGGTCGCCATTGAGAGGACATGACCATGATCTACGAACTGAAAGACGAGGTCGGCCACCAGCCGCCGTTCCGGTTCGACACGATGAAGCATGACGCATTCGATCTTGCGCGATGCTTCACCGGCAACGACCTGGACAGCCTGTATCAGGAGGGTGAGGTCATTGCCGCCCTCGATCGTCTCGAACGGCAGGACATGGTCCGGATGCTCTCGGACGAGGGAATGAGCACCAGGGCGATCGCTCCGATAGTGGGGGCGAGCGATAGGCAGGTGAGGCGCGATGTTTCAGGTGGGACAAATGTCCCACCTGACCCTACTCCACCGCACGTCAACACCGATACCGGCGAGATCATCGACGAGCCGGTCAAGACGACCGGCATGGACGGGAAGCAGTATTCCCGGCCCAATCGAAGCGACTCAACCCTGACCGAATCCGACGTTAAAGCCTGACCTCGACCAGCTAATCGACGCACAGACATTGAGCTGTGCGTCTTTTTGTTGAGCGAAACCATAAATCCAAGGAGAAACCATTATGAAAACTTATAAAATCACCTGGTGGTCAACGACTAAAGGCGCATCAGGGGAAATGCGAAACGTCCCGGCAGGCGAATTGTCGGAAGCTGTTGCAGAAGCATGGACGCGAGTCGGTAATGACGATGGAGAGGTTGTTATCGAATCAGAGCGGGAAGAGGTCATCGAATATGCGCAGTGATCTCGCAGTGAAATATGCAGTGCGCGGTGTCGTGTGGGGGTTATTGGCACTCGCAGCTATGGGCTGGGTGTTCGGCGGGATCACCGTCTTGGCGGCGATCTGGTGATGGATGACCGCATTTCAGAGCTTCGTGATTTCATCGAATCAGCCCGGAATTCAGAACCAATAGAAGTCGATAGACCAAGTCCGGCAGAGCGCACCAATGAATACGTTATGCGAATGCAGCGTGAGTCGCGTCGAAAGGCAGTGAGAAGCGGAAGAGAATGGGAGCCGCACGAATTTCCCATTATCCGTCGAACTGATATCAGCATTTCACAGAAAGCGCTGGCGTTGGGGAGAACATATCTCGCCGTTAAGCGGGCCATCTCCCGATTTAATGTGGAGGGTTTGCTGTGAGCCGTGAGGCGAATCAAAACAATGTTTATGCCCTGGCATCTGCGACCGGATATTTCGATTCGCGAGCCGAGTTGAATGAGAATTATTGGCCTGATGACGGCATCGAATATCGATCGTGCAATAGGTGCGGTCAGGTTGAGGTGTGCAGTAGAGGCGCATCGCCTCGTGTGTGCGCTGATTGCGATGGTCTTGAGCTGATGCAGTCGCGTGATTATGCGGAGCTGTTCGATGCCGTATGACAAGGAAGGTGAGCAAACCCATGAATGAGACCACCAACCCCCTCCCCGGGCTGCACGCCCGCCTCGGACTAGGAGACAACGATGACCAGTAAGACGAATGCACAGAAAATCCAGGAATGGCGCGACGCCCACCCTGATGCTCGACTCAACCATGCCGCCCTCCGTGACCTCGTGGGCGCCGATCTCAACGGGGCCGACCTCGTGGGCGCCGACCTCAGCGGGGCCTATCTCAACGGGGCCGATCTCAGCGGGGCCGATCTCAGCCGGGCCAACCTCAGCCGGGCCTATCTCAGCCGGGCCGATCTCAACGGGGCCGACCTCAGCCGGGCCAACCTCAGCCGGGCCAACCTCAACGGGGCCGACCTCAGCCGGGCCAACCTCAGCGGGGCCTATCTCAACGGGGCCGATCTCAGCGGGGCCGATCTCAGCCGGGCCAACCTCAGCCGGGCCTATCTCAACGGGGCCGACCTCAGCCGGGCCAACCTCAGCCGGGCCAACCTCAGCCGGGCCGACCTCAGCCGGGCCAACCTCAGCCGGGCCAACCTCAGCTGGGCCGACCTCAGCTGGGCCGACAAGTGGGGCGGCCTCCGTCTTGACGGGCTCGCTTCGGGTCAAGTGACGATGGTGCCCACCCCGAACGGTTGGGTGCTGAACGTCGGGTGCTGGTTGGGCACCGTGGACGAACTGGAAGCACTCGCTTCCGGCGATGAGGGCTGGCCGGAAGCGGTGGGTGAGGAACGGGAGCGTCGCCGCCCCGGACTGCTTGCCCTCGTCCCAGTCCTGCGTGCCCACCAGGAGTACCACCACGACAAGCTTGTCGTGGTGCAGGAGAAGTGGGGGAACGACAATGACTGACACCCGAATCGAGTCGTGGCTGGCGGAACGCCGGAGCATCCACGCGGCGGCGACGGAGGGGCCGTGGGAAGCATACGAAGGCCCGTGCCGTGAGCCTGCGAACATTCTGACGCCCCAGCACACGCCGATCCCCATGATCAACGGCTGCTGTGACGGCGACGGCTATCTCGACAATCCGGCTGACGTCGTCTCCATCGTCGACGCCCACAACCACCTCCCGACGTTCTTCGCCATGGTGGAGGCGGTGCTGGGGCTGCATCAGCCCACGAGGAGCGATGGTCGGTTCAGTCGGGCCGTGTGCAGTATGTGTCACTACGAGGATGGCCCCACCGTCACCTACCCGTGTCCGACCGTGCGCGCCCTTGAGGCGGTGATCGGGGATGAGTGACGGGATCGAAGCACTGAAAGCCGCGTATGTGTCGCAGATGAAACGCGTCTACTACTCGTCCATTCGGGGGATCGCCACCCCGGAGGACTGCCAACAGTGGGAGGCGGACGCTGATCGGGTTATTCGGAAAGTGAAGGCCGAGGCGTGGGATGAGGGGCGGGCGTCGGTCGGTGAGCAGATGCTCCAGCCGCGTGACGAGTACGGCATGTGGCCGGAGATCCCCAACCCTTACCGAGGAGGACGCTGATGCGACGCGTGTTCAAGTACCCGCTCGAAATCATCGGCCAGCAGACCGTGGACACCCGTGCCGGGTGGATGCCGTTGAGCGTGCAGATGCAGGGCGGGGTGCTCTGCCTGTGGGCGGAGGTCGACGACTTGTCACCGGCGGCATCCTGCCGGGTGTTCGTTCACGGAACCGGGCACGAGGTTCACCCGGACGCTGCCCGGTTCGTGGGGACGTTCCAGGTGCCGGATTACGGGCTGGTGTTCCACGTCTACACGGAGGAGACCAGTGATGAGTGAGAAGTTCTTCCTCGAAATCGAGTGGGAGGTGTCAAGTATGCCGCGCTTCGTTGGGCCGTTCGACTCCAAGGCGGAGGCTGCGTGCTTCGCGGAACTCAACGTCCCCAATGGGGCGTGGCTGGTGGCACGGCTCTCCAACCCGTACCGAGAGGAGACCAGTGATGCCGACGACAACTGACCGGTGCACGTGTCCGACCGCATCGGTTGTCTGCGACGGGCCGCAACCGGATTGCCCCGTTCACGGCGACCCCGACGCGATCATGCCGGCGGGTCCGGGTTGGACCGTGAGGGTTATCGGAATCCGGTAAACCCCGGTAAATCCCTTAAATCCGGGGCATGCAGTTACGAAACGGATACGAAACCACCTACGAATGAAAGGACACAACGATGATCGAGGAAACCGAACAGGCGTACACCGACCGGGTGCGCGCCGACTACGCGGCTGCGAACGCCCTTGAGACCGTGGATCACACGTGGCTCAACGCGTTCGCGTGCATCAACCCGAGCGACGAGTTCGCCGCCGAAGTGGGGCGGACCGTGATCGAGAAGGTCATGAACGCCCCAGGCCGCAAGGTCGCGTTGACGTTCAACGCGTCGTGAGGAGGCGGCACAGTGAGTGAACGCACCTTGTGGGCGACTGGCCTCGTTGCCGTCGCCCTGACCGTCATGGCGATCATCGCGGGGTTCACCGTAGTCATCACCGACGCCCGGCACTCCGACGAACGCGAACGCACCGCCTGCGTGGAGGCCGGAGGAAGCTACGTCGGAGGCCAGGACACCGCGTGCATCCAAGGAGACGACGATGAGTGACCACACGCTCCCGAGGCTCGCGGCCTCGGGCGACCGCAGCAACGGCCTGGAGCGTGTGTCGGACGGCGGAGGCGAGTTCCCCGACGGATACCGGCTCACCAGGTACGGCACCGCCGAGGTGGGCCGGTGGTTCATCGACCACTTCGACGCCGACCCCGAGGAGTGCGGGGCGTGCGCGGTGTCAGACGACCAGTGCCCCGTGCACTACGGCGTCTCGGCGGGGATCGACCTGGTGGCGAGGAAGCTCGTCGCCCTCGGGGACGACCCCGAACTGTTCGCTCGCATCCCCTACCCGACTCCCGGGGGGTGGAGAGTGATGGGCAGGCAGCCGTATGTGCCGGACGAGGAGGAGCTGGTCACGGGGTACGCCGAGATGATGACCGGGGCCGGTGAACCTGCGAACGTGACGGACGCCGACGCCCGGCGAGGAATCGCACGGATCAAGGCCGACGCCGCAGCCCAGGCACTCCGGGACGCGGCACACGCAATCGAACAGGAGACGAGCGATGGACGCTGACAGCCTGCGGGACAGGATCGCGGACATTATCTACCAGAACTGCGAGGCGGATGGATACACCAAACTGTCCACAGCGCAGGCGGTCATCGACGACCTGGGGTTGACGATGGAGCGAAAGTACTCCTACGTTGCCGGTCTGCGAGACGAAAACGGCATCCTCATCTCCGAGGGTATGGCGACCCGTGTCGTCGGGAAGTGGGAGGAGGAGAAGTGACGGTCGAGAACCGCATCATCAGCCGCGACGATCAGAGGATACTGCAACTTCTCATCGACGGCGCATGGTTCGATTACGCGATCGTCGAGGGCGCCAAGCCTCCACGAGGCGTCATCCGCTACGGCCGCCCCTGGCAGGAGCATGTTCCAGCGCACAGCCGACACCTCATCAAGGGGGGCCGATGACTCTACAACTTTCCACCCGTCCGATGGGACGAAACTTGTGAACGGAGGAGACGTGAGCGAGTGCCATGAGGTGATGCACAGGGCGCGCAAGGTCTACCGCCCGGGACGCCTGTGGCTGTGGGACTGGCGACCCTGGGAATGGAAGCTCCTGAGGGGGAGCGACGAGTACGGCAGACACACCTATGTCATCGGCCCAATCGTGGTGGCAACGAACCAATGTTGCCTATGCGAATGCGGGGAAGAAGAGTGAGACCCTGGGAAATGATGTGGTTCAGGTACTGGCTGAACCACCAACCGAAAGCATCCAGGAATGTGAACAGGTTTGAATACCTGATTGCTACCTGGCCGGCGAGGATCTGGTGCCGGCTGGTGCGGAACAAACATTGATGAAGCCCCGGAAGGGGCTTTTCTTATACCCACCCACCTTATGGACAGACTATGAACAGACTGAAGATGCTGCCGCGTGTTCCCTCCAATTCGGCGGTTGAAAACACTGCGGTGCGTTTTGTCAACTGGGTTTTGACCCGCTTCACTTCCGCCGAATACCAGGCGTTCCTTGACGGCCTCATTCAGTATGGGTTTGCCGCCGCGAAACGTGACACCGAAGAAGGGCGGGAACCGCCTACTGATTGGAGATGAGCATGACTACCACACGCGAGCAAATGCTCGAACGGCTCTCAGAAATTCGCCAGCGTCGCCTTGACGCCTTCCGGGAGGCCGACCATGCCGGTGCTTCAGCAGCTGACAATATTCAGGCTATCGCAGATGCAACAACCATTGAAGATATTAACACCCTGCATGAAGCGCGTGAAGTGCTGGACGATTTTGAGCGCAACGTCCTTGACATGTACGTGGATGTTTGGCGGGAGTTCGGGAAGTACCGGTGCCCGGTGTGCGGGATGACAGACCGGCAGTCTGCCGCTGTCGGTTACGACTGCCTCAAGGGGTGTTGATGAGTAACCATTTGTTCACGGCGGACCTGCATCTCGGCCACCAGTTTGTGGCCGGCCTACGCGGGTTCGACAATACAGCCGACCATGACCGGATGATTATCGGCAACCTGGTGTCTGATGTTCGTGAGAACGATGTTCTGTGGATCCTGGGTGACTATTCGGTGTCGCAACACGGACAGGCGAGAGCACTGCTCTCTCAAATCCGTTGCCGGAAAATCCTGATACCGGGGAATCATGACCCGGAACATCCGATGCACCGGGGTGCATGGAAGGCGCAACGCACAGCACTCGACACGTTCGAAGCGGTACTCCCTTACCAGCGTATCCGCTTGTCGAAACAGAGTTTCATCATGAGTCATCTCCCCTACCTGTTGGGAGGTGACCATGCCAGCAACGAACGGTACCCCGAATACCGGTTACCTAACACGGGGTTGCCGCTTCTCTGCGGGCACGTCCATGATGCCTGGCGGTTTAAGGGGAATCAGTTCAATGTCGGGGTGGACGTCAATGGTTTCAAGCCGGTGAAGGCGAACACCGTGCTCGAGTGGTGGGAGGTGGAGTCGTGATCGAGGCCCTGATCGGACTTGGATACGCAACAGTGGGCCTCACTTCGGCGTTCTATATTACGAGATCCATGCTGCGAAAAGAGACCGGAGGCGAGTACTCATTGCGGACTTTAGACACGGAGGGGTACGTCATGACATCGATCCTCGGATTGATGTGTGGCGCATTCTGGCCAGTGACCCTTGCCGGTGCCGGTTTCGTTGCGTTCATGCGCCGGGACCACGAGCGCACCGACCCAACCCTGCGTAAGCGTCGCCTCGATGAGCGCGAGGCTCGCATCCGTGAACTCGAGCGAGATCTGGGGATCGGTCGTGAGTAGGTGCAAGACGCGCAAGCGCCGCTACCGCGACGAGATCGCAGCGAAACTCGCCCTGGCAACCATCCAGCGCGAAGACAAGACTCACCGCCCGGACCAGGAGGTTCGGGCCTACTACTGCCGGCAGTGTCATGGCTGGCACCTCACCCACCTTGAAGAACGGAGAGAAGAATGAGTAACGACAACCTGGGCGCCAGCGGCCTCATCGCTGGGGCCGTGGCTGCTGTTTCGATTGTTGCCGGCATCACTGTCGGTGCCGTCAATTCGCGCCTGGCAAGCGAGCGAGAGTTCACGACGTGCGTCGAATCCGGAGGCACGTATCACGAGGGCACGCAGTCCCTGTGCGTGGAGCCTGGCTACATGAATCCGGAGGGCATCATCACCTTCCACTCAGCCTCGGGGCAGGTCTATAAGACCCTGATCGAGAACGACGAACTGCCGAAAGGGGCTGCCGCTTGAGCGACACGATTGACGAGGGGCGGCGACAGGCGCAGTACGCGGCCATCGACGCGCTGTCCGTTGACGAAACCAGCGACATCGATCAGACCTTGGCCGACCTGCGCCGAGCCCGAAAGGCGGTGGCCGCCGAGCGGCGGGCGTTGAAGGCGATCGATTGAGCAGGGATACTCACTCCAGGCGACCTGACACGGGTCGCCTTTTTCGTACCCGAAAGGAGTTGCGGCATGACCTACACCGCTGACGAACGCGAAACCGTCGTCACCCAGTCCGATGGATCCGACGTGGTTCGCATTTGGACTGCGCAACGCTCCGTAATCAACAGGATTCGTGAGAAACCTGACGTCAAAGTCATCGCCCAAGGCACTGACCGCGGAACGGACTGGATGGAGCTGGAAGTCCCTGCATCCAGGTGGAATCTGGCCGGTGCCGTGAGGCGCAGGTCGACGATGACCGACGAGCAGAAACAGGCGGCTGCCGAGCGGCTGAAGCAAGCAAGGGAGAAGAATGAGTAAGAAGGCAAAAATCAGGGAGCTTGAATCGGAGGTTGCCGACCTTGAGTGGGAGTTGGATGTTGCGCGTCGCCATCGAGATATATATGGAAAGTTCTCCAGTGAAGTTCAATCGGAACTGATCGATTTACAGGACGCGTACCACGCCCGCGGGAAGACCATCCACGAGCTCACCGAGAAATTCCGGGAGAAGAAGGAGCGGATCCACGCCTTCTATGCTCCGCAGCTGGAGAACCGCAAGAAGGAGAATGAAGAGCTCGATCAGGTGAAGAAATGCCTCGACCTCGTCATTGGCCAGAAGATTCGCCTCGCGGAGTACCTGGAGGAGATGGAGTGCCAGCTCGAAGACATGAAGGAAGACGTGAGTTTCTACCGCCGCAAATGGTTGGAGTCAGTCAAGCCGGATGACGGGATGGCCGGAACCACCGACGAGGCGGAATACCGGCTCAAGCTCCTCGCCGATGCACTGAAATCGATTGCTGCCGCCGCCGGAGAGGTCGAGTGGATTCTTCAGAAGGAGGCTTCGTGACATACGTCAACGATGTTCGCGAGTTCATGCTCGCTTGCGACCAGCCCGTGCGAACCGAGCCGACGGTCATCTCCGACCAGGAGAAGTGGGAACGGCTCACCATGCTGATCGAGGAATTCTCTGAGCACAAGAATGCGCTGGTCGCTCTGAAGCGGGCGAACGAATATCACTCAAGGCAAGGCATCAAAGATGCAATGGTGGAGCTTGCCGACAGCCTGGTCGACATGGTCTACATCATTATCGGTACAGCCCACTCCTACGGCCTTGACTTCGATGCCCTCTGGGAAGAGATTCACGGCAACAACCTCACCAAGATCGACCCGGAGACGGGTCTGGTGCTGAAGAAGAACGGCAAAGTGCAAAAGCCGGAGGGTTACGTGCCAGTCGACCTGCGATCGGTCATCTATCCGGCGAAGCACTGAGGGGAACCGTGGAGATCAAGACGCAAACCAGACCGGCTGACGATTACATGCGAGCCAAGGTTCTCGAACGGATAGGACGCGACGAAGGCCGCGTCGAGTTCGTCATGGAGGAATGGGATTTCGGATTCTGTGACACATGCTCGTGGCCAGAGTCCGGCCTCGCCGTGAAGGTCGACGGCGAGACCGTCTATCCCTCGGATGAGGTCTTGGCCGCTTTCGGCGGCAACTCGATCGGTGACGACGAGGCTGAGGTCAAGTCGGGCGAGGTCATCGCCTCGCAGTACAGTCGCTTCTTCGACTGGCTCGACGGAAAGGACCTCGCTGCAATCAGGGATGCGGAGGATGATGCCTAGCGCACACCTGAACCCGCAGGAGCTCAAAAAGCTACTGCACAACTCAATCGACATAGGCAAGGAGACCGGGAAATCCCCGGTCTTTCCTCTTGTCGCCCTGACTGTTGAACCGGAAGGGGCGATGGCCTACGGCCGGAGCCGGCACTGCGCCGGATGGTCATTTACCTCGACGCCGCTCTCGGCGAATGCCGGCAACACGGTCCTGCTCGAGCTCGACGAAGCTCAAGAGCTCGGCATGGCGGTCGGCAAGACATCCGCAGCAAAAGACGCCACAGTCTGGGTCGAAGTCTCACCCGACCACCGTCTCATCGTTAACTACGGCGACGAGTCCATCGCCGATCTCCCGTCGGTGGAACCCGAACCGGGCGATATTGAAGCAGTCAACACCGAACTGCGGCTACCCTCCGAGGCTGGCGCCTCGGAGCGGGGATTCTTCGCGATCAGTACCGAGACGATGAAGCGGTTCGCCAAGATCCGCGGCACCAACCCGGTCGTCGACATGAAGTTTACCGCTGTCTCCAGCTCGAAAGCGATTGATAAAGGCAACCTCACCATCGTCAAGGTGGGGTCGAAATTCCTCGGGGCGTTCGAATCCATCGACCGCCCATCAGTGCAAGACCGGAGCCTGCTACTCAACCCTGAACCGGACCCAGAAGAAGATTCAATGTCCGAAGAGGACTACTACGACCAATTACTTGAGGAGACTGTATGACGCTCGTTCGGATCCGTGATCGTCGCACGATCACATTATCCAACCTCAGCTTCGCCGCGGGCGAGGCAACGGTCATTAATCCAATCGATTCGGCCTACCCGATCCTTCTGGGCATAATGAACGGCGCTGACGATGCATGGCCGAACTACTTGACGTTCAGCCTGGAGCAGGGAGTCCTCGATGAGGACGACTACGTATTCCTCCTGGAGTCCACCGCCGGTGAGGTTACCGAGGTCATGGAGAAGATCTCCAATCACATCGGTGAAGAAGAGCTTGGTCTTGGCGCGGCCAAGGACCTGACCGAAGACCAGGAGGCGGACGTTCAGGCCTTCTCTGACTTCCTCAAGGGCCTGCTGCCCGCGAAGGAGCGAGACGACGAGGAGGAGGAGGGTAATGAGCACCCTTCTGAATGAGTACGACGACATCATGATCCCCGCCGAAGTGGCGGAAGTGTACCGGGTCTCACCCAACACCCTCTCCGACTGGGCATCGGAAGGCGTCGGACCCCGGTTTATCCAGATCACGAAACGAACCCGCCGATACAGGAAGGCGGATGTTCTTGAACACCTAGAGGGGTGAGCATGGCTTACATCGAGAAAACGAAGAATGGCCGCTTCCGCGGCATTGCCAAACAAGGTCGGGTGAAGCTGGGAACGAAGACCTTCGATCGGAAGAAAGATGCTCTCGCATGGGCCGAGCGGCAAGAAGCCGCAGCTCAGGGGGTATCCGACCCGAAGGCAGGCAAGGCGCGGCTTCGGGAGTGCCTTGCGGAGTGGATGGATGAACGTGAGGGCGTCGTGGCGCCGCTGACTTTTATCGGTGACGATCAGAGCATCAAGCACGTTCCCCTCGCGCTGATGCAACGCACGATCGCCTCGATCACTCACCGCGACATCGAGGCGTGGTACAAGTCGATGCGGAAGCAAGGCTACTCGGATAACACGATCCGCAGGCATAAGGCGGCGATGTCATCGTTCTTCTCGTGGGCCGTGCGCGACGGGAGAATCGCGACCAACCCGGTCAAGGACTCGACTCTGCCGAAGGCGCTCGAAGAGCCGCGGGAAATGGAGCCGTTCACAGAGCAAGAGCTCATGTCGCTAGTCGGCCGAGTTGCCACGGATAGTCAGTTTCACGCAGACGTTATCCTCATTCTCGGCTGGACTGGCGTGAGGTGGGGAGAGGCCCGCGCGCTCCGCGTCTCCGACGTGCGGCTCGGGAGAGTTCCCTATCTCCTGGTATCGAAGTCGCACTCGCAGTCCTCAATAGAGAAGGTGCCGAAAGGGCGCAGGCGACGCCAGGTACCGCTTGCTGATGTCGTCATGCCGGCCATTGAGCGGGTCTCGGCAGGCAAGCGGCCGTCTGACTACCTGCTGACCGGCCCGAACGGCGGTCAGATTTGGTCGCCGGCGTTTACCCGAAGGATTGACTGGCCGACGGTCAGTGATGGCCGGAGGATTCACGATCTCCGGCATACTGCTGCATGCATTTGGCTGACTCGCGGTGTTGATCTGGGGACGGTGAGAGAGTGGATGGGGCACACATCGATCCTCACCACCAACCGGTACCTGCACCACCTCGGCCGGACTGCGGATCAGGCCGGGCTGAGCCTCCTGAATTCTTCGGGGGGACCGCATGGGGACCGCGAGGACATCGCGGAATTGCCCCTTTCCCGCGCAGATACTAGTGAGAGCGTCACTGGCGCCATGTGCTCTATGATGACAGAGCGAACTACTCTTGCGCGCGCCGCGTTATAGGGTGGGATTT
>NZ_BAAAMB010000013.1:0-81508 GCF_039528855.1 Brevibacterium sanguinis
CCCCCCCTTCGTCTTGCCGCCTCCCGGACCGCGAGACGGTGGCGGCACCGGGAGAGTCACGGCACCGGGAGAGTCCGGCGACGCGGGTCACAGCCCGCTGAGCAGTCGGATCGCCAGTGCCGCGATGACGCTCGCGGAGACGACTCCCCCGACCCGGCGACCGGTCGGTGAGAGGAGGAGACGTCCGGCACCGCGACCGATGAGGACGAGGACACAGTGCCAGGACGCCGAGGCGATGACGATGCCGGCCAGCAGGGCTGCGGAGTCTGCAGCACCGGCGGAGGCGGGCAGTCCGCCCGAGAGCACTACGGAGACGAAGTAGAGCAGCGGCCAGGGGTTGAGCCCGGTGAGGGTGAAGAAGAGCAGCGCCTCACGCAGCGCTGAGCGCGGTTCGCCCCTCGCGGCCAGGCCGCGCCTCGCACCCGGTTCGTCTGCTGTGCGGGGAACACCCCCCGCGGCAGGGTTCCTCCCCACGGCTGAGCCGTCGCTCGCGTCCGCATCGTCGTCCTCGCGCCGGAAGCCGTCGATGGCGGTCCGCCCGGCGAGGAAGAGGAGGAGACCCGCCCCGGCGACCGTCACCGGCACCTGCCACGGTGTGATCAGCCGGGCGGCCGCGGTCCCGCCGATCACCGCCGCAAGAGCGTAGAGCGCATCGGCGGTGACCGCTCCCGTCGCGGCGGCGAGACCGTGACGCAGCGAGGACGTCGCCGTGCGCTGGATGAGGAGCACGGCCACCGCGCCCACCGGGATCGCCAGTCCGAAGCCTGCCCAGAGTCCGAATCCGAAGGTTGCCCACATGCCTCCACCGTGCCCGGTGCGCATCGTGTGCGTCCATCGAATAATTCACGACGAACTGTACAGTGAATCACTATGATCGACCCGCGCCTCAAATCGCTCGCCGCCGTCCGCGACACCGGCACGGTCACCGCGGCCGCCGCTCTCCTCCACGTCACGCCGTCGACGATCTCCCAGCACCTGCGCGGACTCGCCCGCGTCGTCGGTGCCGATCTCGTCGAACCCGTCGGTCGCAATGTCAGGCTCACTCCCGCCGCCGAGGTGGTCCTCGCGCATGCGACGGCACTCAACGCCGAGTGGGAGCGCACTCTCGCCGACCTCGCAGCGCTGCGGGCAGCCGGCCGCGCCCGGCTGCGGATCTCCGCCGTCGCCTCGGCGATCGTCGCCCTCGTCTGTCCCGCGGTGGCCCGGCTGCCGGAGGTCGCGGTGGAGATCGGTGAGGACGCGGTGCGCGACCGGTTCCGCATGCTCGCCGAGTCCGAGACGGACATCGTCGTGACGCTGGACGCCACACCCCCGGACACCGCTCTCGCGACGTCGGCCGATACGGCCCGCACGGCGGCGCCGGCCGACGACGGCGGGGCCTGGGAGGTGCGCGAGCTGCTCACCGAGCCCCTCGACGTCATCGTCGGACCCGGGCATCGGCTCGCGGGCAGCGAGCGGGTCGGACTCTCCGCTCTCGCCGCGGAGACATGGATCGGCGCCGGTGACCTCATCGACCAGCAGGCCCTCTTCCTCCGCCTCTGCGCCCAGGCGGGATTCACCCCTCACCTGCGGCACGACGCCCTCGACTGGGGTGCGATCATCGCCCTCGTCGAATACGGGCACGGCATCGCCCTGCTCCCCCGCACGATCAGGATCGCCCCGGATGCCGGGGTCCGTCGTCTCGAGCTGGGCTGGCCGGACTCCCCCACCGTGCCGCACCGACGCCTGCGCGCCTACATCCGCGCCGGCAGCGCCACCCATCCGACGATCGCCGCCGGACTCGAGGCGCTCACCGCGGAGGGGCGGCGACTGACGGACACCGGCGCACGGTGACCGGCACAGTGTGAACAGCCCTGCCTGACCGGTCGCCAACCGGTCTGGGGTGAATGCGGAAACGGCCCGGATCATCCGGGCCGTTTCCACTCGACGGTCTACGCTGGGCAGTCGCTCGACACTCGGCGCTCGACGATCGAGGTTCAGTCACTCGGCGGAGCGTGCCGCCATGTCGACGACGTTCTGCAGCAGCAGGGCCCGGGTCATCGGACCGACGCCACCGGGGTTGGGCGAGATCCACCCGGCCACCTCGGCGACACCGGGATCGACGTCGCCGACGATCTTCGACTTCCCGGTCTCGGGGTCCTCCTCCCGGGAGACGCCGACGTCGAGGACGATCGCGCCGGGCTTGACGTCCTCGGGCTTGACGAGGCGCGGGGACCCGGCGGCGGCGACGATGATATCGGCCTGGGCGAGCAGCTCCGGCAGATTCGTCGTTCCCGTGTGGGTCAGGGTGACCGTCGCGTTGTACTCCCGGCGGGTGAGCAGGGAGCCGATCGACCGGCCGACGGTGACGCCGCGGCCGATGACGACGACGTGCTTGCCGGGCAGGTCGATCCCGTTGCGCACCATGAGTTCGATGACACCGCGCGGTGTGCACGGCAGCGGCGTCGTGATCTTCCGGCTGACGTTGAGCATGAGACGGCCGAGGTTCGTCGGGTGGAGTCCGTCGGCGTCCTTGGCCGGGTCGATGCGCTCGAGGACGGCATCGGTGTCGATGTGGTCCGGCAGCGGCAGCTGGACGATGTAGCCGGTGCAGGCGTCGTTGGCGTTGAGCTCGTCGATGACCGCGAAGAGCTCGTCCTGGGTGATCGTCTCGGGCAGGTCGCGGCGGATCGACTCGATGCCGATCTCGGCGCAGTCGCGGTGCTTGCCGGCGACGTACCACTTCGACCCGGGATCGTCGCCGACGAGGACGGTGCCGAGTCCGGGGACGATGCCCTGTGCGGCGAGACGGGCCACCTCGGCGCGCATCTCGTCCTTCATCTGCGCTGCGACGGCCTTGCCGTCGAGGATCTGCGCTGCCATCAGTACTGCTCCAGTCCTTCGTAGAGGGGGAAGTCGTCGCTGAGCTTCTTCACGCGGGCGGCGAGCGCCTCGACGTCGGCGCCGGGCTTGAGCGCCTCGGCGATGACGTCGGCGACCTCGGTGAACTCCTTGTCGCCGAAACCGCGGGTCGCGAGCGCCGGGGTGCCGATCCGCAGCCCCGAGGTGACCATCGGCGGACGCGGATCGAAGGGCACGGCGTTGCGGTTGACGGTGATGCCGACCTCGTGGAGGAGGTCCTCGGCCTGCTGGCCGTCGAGGGCGGAGTTGCGGAGGTCGACGAGGACGAGGTGGACGTCGGTGCCGCCGGTGAGCACGGTGGCACCCGCCTCGGCGACATCAGCGGCGAGGAGGCGATCGGCGAGGATCTGCGCGCCGCGGACGGTGCGCTCCTGCCGGTCGCGGAACTCCTCGGAGGCGGCGAGCTTGAAGGCCACGGCCTTCGCGGCGATGACATGCATGAGGGGTCCGCCCTGCTGGCCGGGGAAGACGGCCGAGTTGAGCTTCTTCGCGTACTCCTCCTTGCCGAGGATGAAGCCCGACCGGGGTCCGCCGATCGTCTTGTGCACCGTCGAGGAGACGACATCGGCGAAGGGCACCGGGTTGGGGTGGAGTCCGGCAGCGACGAGACCGGCGAAGTGGGCCATGTCCACCCACAGCTTCGCTCCGACCTCGTCGGCGATGTCGCGGAAGGCCTGGAAGTCGAGCTGGCGGGGGTACGCCGACCATCCGGCGACGATGACCTCGGGGCGGTGGTCGAGGGCCTTCTGCCGCACCTGGTCCATGTCGATGCGGTACGTGTCGGGGTCGACCTCGTACGACGCCACATCGTAGAGGCGACCGGAGAAGTTGATCTTCATGCCGTGGGTGAGGTGGCCGCCGTGGGCGAGCGAGAGGCCGAGCATCTTGTCGCCCTGACGGGCGAGCGCGTGCATGACAGCGGCATTGGCCGAGGCTCCGGAGTGCGGCTGGACGTTGGCGTACTCGGCGCCGAAGAGGCTCTTGGCGCGGTCGATCGCGAGGTCCTCGGCGATGTCGACGAACTCGCAGCCGCCGTAGTAGCGCTTGCCCGGGTACCCTTCCGCATACTTGTTCGTCAGCACCGACCCCTGCGCCTCGAGAACGGCGCGCGGCACGAAGTTCTCCGAGGCGATCATCTCAAGCGTCGACCGCTGTCGCCCCAGCTCGAGGTCGAGGACTTCGGCGATCTGCGGGTCGATGTCTGCAAGCGAAGCCTGCAGCGAGGATTCGGACATGGTTGCACTCCTGTGGCGTCGAGATTCGGCGGCGCGGTCTTCCCCCGCGCGCGTTCCGAGGCAATGCTAACAGCGAAGCCCCGGCCCCCGCCCGGCCGCCCGTCTGCCGGAAGCCCGGGATGGTGCGGGTCCAAGCGGCCCGCCCGGGTCGCCGCTGGGGTCGCCGCTGAGGCCGTCTGCGCGGTCGTCTGGACAGCAGGCCGACAGCCGCGTTGTCACTGCTGCCTGCGCTGCCGGATGTCGGACGGCTGACCGGGGACGATGTCGCACCCGATTAGACTCGCGGCTATGAGCGAAGAATGGATCCTGCGAGTCACCTGCCCCGATGCGACCGGAGTCGTCCACGCCGTGACCGGGGCGCTGGCCGGGCTCGGTGCGAACATCACCGAATCGCAGCAGTTCTCCTCCCCCGACTCCCACCAGTTCTTCCTCCGCGTCCACTTCACGACCCCGGCTCCCGTGAGTGAGGCGGACCTGGAGACGGCCCTCGCCGAGGCGGCCGCCCGGTTCTCGATGACGCTCGGTCTCCAGCCCGCACAGAAGCGCACCCGCACCCTCGTCCTCGTCTCGAAGGCCGCCCACTGCCTCAACACCCTCCTCTTCCAGCAGAGCGCGGGCCAGCTGCCCATCGACATCGTCGCCGTCGCCGGCAACCACGATGCGCTGCGCCCCCTCGCCGAGTTCCACGGCCACGACTTCCACCACATCCCCATCACCCCGGAGACGAAGGAGACCGCCGAGGCGCAGCTGCGTCGCCTCGTCACCGACCTCGACGTCGAACTCATCGTCCTCGCCCGCTACATGCAGATCCTCTCCCCCGACCTCTGCGCGGCGCTCGAGGGCCGGGTCATCAACATCCACCATTCGTTCCTGCCGAGCTTCAAGGGCGCCAAGCCCTATCATCAGGCGCACGCCCGCGGGGTGAAGATCATCGGAGCGACCGCCCACTACGTCACCCCCGACCTCGACGAGGGCCCGATCATCGAACAGGACGTCGCCCGCGTCGACCACAACCGCAACATCGCCGACTTCGTCGCCCGCGGCCAGGACGTCGAGGCGGCCGTGCTCGCCCGTGCGGTCCGCTGGCACGCGGAGGGCCGCGTCCTCATGGACGGTCATCGCACTGTCGTCTTCGACTGACCCCACGCCGCACCGCCTCGGCGGGCATCGTCACGGGCCACCGCCTCGGCGGGGAACGTCCCCACGGCCCACCGAGGCGAGGATCGTCCCCATGGCCCACCGAGGCGGGCATCACCGCTCGCTCACGGGGCGGTGCGGACCCAGCCCGCTCTCCGCCCTCCGCCGTCGACGCAACCGGCCCCGGTGGTGCGGTTCTGACACAATTGCGCCGCACACGGGTCCCGGGCGGTCAACCTGGGCTACCGTTCGACTATGAGTGAGACTCACCTGCGGCGCCTGCCGATCCCCCGCGGACCGATCAACCTCGCCCGCCAAGCCCTGCTGCGCACCGCGAACCTCGGCCTGACGGCCGCCTACGGCACGTACCGGCTCCACCCGGCGATCTGGCGCTTCACCGCCCGGCACTACTCGCCGAAGCTCGAGCCCTTCGCCCGGCTCAACGCGTGGATGATCTGCCAGCAGGCCTCCCTCGACGTGCCCGCCTACCAGGACTACCTCGCGCGCACCGGGTTCACGTTCACGTGGTGGGACCTCGAGGCCTACACTCCGACGTCGAAGGACGACTTCGTCCGCGTCTACAGCGAGGAGCACCGCTGCTGGGGCGGGCGGATCGAGCGGATCGGCACGGTCGTCGACGAGTCCTCGGGCTCCTCGGGCACGCCGTTCAACTGGATGCGGTCGAAGCGCGAGCTCGACACCGTCCACAAGAACGTCGCCGGGTATGTGACGATGCTCTTCGGGGATGCGGACCTCTTCTGCATCAACGCGTTCTCGATGGGCGCGTGGGCGACGGGGACGAACACGGGCCTGGCGATGGCGAAGGTCGCGATGGTGAAGAACACCGGACCCGACCTCGAGAAGATCCTCGACACGATGCGCCACTTCGGCCCCGGCCACACGTACCTCATCAGTGCCTATCCCCCGTTCCTCAAGCACCTCGTCGACCGCATGGACGCCGAGCCGGGAGTCTGGGACGAGTACCGGATCAACGGCTTCGTCGGCGGGGAGGCGATGACCGAGGGCCTGCGCGACTATCTCGAGCAGCGGTTCCACCGGGTCTACTCCGGGTACGGGGCCTCGGATCTCACGATCGGCATGGCCGGGGAGTCCGACCTCTCCGTCGTCATCCGCCGGGCCCTGGCCCATGACCTCGCCTTCCGCGCCGAGGTGCTCGGCCCCGAGGAGTCCCGCGTGCCCATGGTCTTCCAGTACAACCCCCTCGAGACCTACCTCGAGACGACGGCCGACGGGGAACTCGTCGCGACGATCAACTCGGCATCGGTGATGAGTCCCCGGCTGCGCTACAACATCGGCGACGAGGCAAAGCTCATCGACTTCCCGACGATGGTCGAGCTCACCCGCGCCCACCACGAGCTCGCCCGGCAGTGCTCACAGGCCTTCGCCGACAACGGAATGAAGCTGCCGTTCGTCCTCCTCTTCGGCCGGTCGGATTCGACGATCTCTTATATGGGTGCCAACATCTACCCGCTCGACATCGAGAACGGCCTCTACCGGGACAACCCACGCGCCCACCTCATCGAGTCCTTCCGCATCGAACTGCGCGAACTCGCCGACCACGAGCACCGCCCCGCCCTCCACATCCAACTCCGCGAGACCGGCGCCGAAGGGAACGAGGAGCTGAGCGCCGGCGAGCGCGAGGAGCTCGCCGAGACCATCCGGGCCGGCGTGCTCGGCCATCTCGCCTCGGTGTCCAGGGACTTCGCGCAGAGCATGAAGGAGGATCCGACGACAGCAGAGCTCGAGATCGAGATCCACGACTTCGGCACCGGTCCCTTCGCCACCGCCTCGACGAAGATCAAGAACGTCTACCTCCAACCCAAGGAGAGCAATGCGATCGAATGACTTCTCCCTCGCCCCTCCGCAGGCGCGCGCCGAGTCGTTCTTCCTCGGGGCCAACCGGTACCGCAATCCGCTGAGCATGCTCGGCCAGGTGCGCCGCTGGCCGAAGCTCGCGAAGGCCCTGCGCCGCGCCCCCGGCTATCTGTGGCACCGCAGCTACTACGAGTTCCCCGACCGGATCGGCCTCCTCGTCGCCTTCGCGACCCGGGACGATCTCATGCGCTTCGCCCGCACCCCCGAACACGTCGAGATCATGCACTGGCTCGTCGGCGCCGGGGACAGCTCCCCGGCCCGCGGCGGTTTCATCCGCATCTTCGACGCCGAGGAGTGGGGGTACACGAACGGCGAATTCCGCGCCGAGGACGGCCGCCTGGGGATGATCGAGACCTTCACCCCGACGAGCGAGGAATGAGGGTGGGACCGGGATGACCGGATCTGCCGGGCACGGGACGAGCGTGCCCACTGGGACGGGGATGACCGCCCATCGCGTGGCCTCGCGGGCGGACCTTCGGACCTTCATCGACCTCGGCCCGCGGATCGCCGCGCTCCGCGGCGAGACCGAACGAGCGGTGCCGCTGTTCGCCGCCGACATCGCGGAGTGGCAGTCGGGCACGGGATGGTTCGCCGAGGCGGTCGAACTCTGGCTCGTCCGTGACAGCGCGGGCACCCCGGTCGGGCGCGTGATGTGCCACCGTTCGCGACTGCTCGCCGAGCGGATCAGCGACGGCCCTATCGCGGAGGCACCGGAGACGCTCTTCTTCGGAGCCCTCGAGGCCGCCGACGAGACCGCCCTGACCGCGATCATCGCGCTCATCGACGAGCGGGCGCACCACCTCGGCGCCGCCCGCGTCTTCGGTCCGGTCTCTCCGCTGCCCAACGTCACCGGCGGGCTCGTCACCGCCGGCCACGACCATCCCGGGTTCTTCGACACCGCGTGGAACCCGGCGTTCTTCGCTCCCGCGTTCCGGGCCGCGGGCTTCCGGGAGTGGGGGCCCGCCCAGACGTGGGAGGTCGCCGTCGGGGAGGTCCCGCACGCACGGGCGACCGCGACCGCGTGGGCCGCGCACGGGTTGCGCCGCCGTCCGGTGTCCCGGTGGGGCTTGCGCAGCTTCGCCGGGCGGATGCTGCCGGCGCTCAACGCGGCGTTCGCGGCTCTGCCGTACTACACGCCGATCTCCCCTGCCCAGCTGCGGTCGCAGATGGCGGGCATGGCCGCTCTCATGGATCCGTCCCTCATCGTTGACGTCGTCGGCGAGATGGAGGCCGACGACGCCCCCTCCCGCTGCTTCGCCCTCGTCATCCCCGACCCCGCGCCGGTGCTGCGCCGGCATGGCGGTCGCCTCGGTCCGGCGGCGATCGCCGACCTGCTGCGGCACCGCTCCCGTCTCCGCGACGCCGTGCTCATCATCCAGGGCACCGATCCGCGCTTCCAGGGCACCGGCCTGCTCTCCCTCGTCCTCGGCGACGTCTACGCCGGACTCGCCGCCGGCGGCTACCGGCGCCTGCGGGTGACGTTCATCGCCGAGGACAATCCCGCCTCCGCGGCGGTCTTCGCCAAGGCCGGAGGCACGCCGCTGCACTCCCTGTGCTTCCTCGACCGGCACCGCGCAGCGAGCACCGCCGCGGATCCCGCCGTCGGGCCGGCCGTACCTGCGTCCGCGACTGCAGTCCCGGTGACCGCAGCTGCGACTGCAGCAACGGCGACCGTGGCAGTGACTTCCGCAGAGCCGATCCCCGCGGAGCCGACTTCCGCGGAACCGAGCACCCAGTCTGCGACTGTCGCACCTGCAACCCCGGCGGCGCGCATCGACGCCGCGCTCCTCACCGACCTCTTCGCGACGGCGGGACGCTCCCCCTCGGCGCACAACACGCAGCCGTGGGTGCCGAGAATCGTGCGGATCGCCGACGACGGAACATCGGCGGAGGTCGCACTCACCGTCGATCCCGCCCGCACCCTCCCGGTCGGCGACCCGCGGTCCGAGGATCTCCACCTCTCGATCGGGTGCTGGGTCGAGGCGCTGTCGATCGCCGCCGCCGAGGCGGGACTCGATACCGCGGTCACCTCCGTCGACGGGTGGGGACCGAGTCTCGACGTCCGGCTGAGGGTCACCGTCAGCGCCGATCCCGGCGACCGACGCGGGTTGCGGGACACGGCGAGCGGTGACGACCGTGAGGTGCCGGCCGGCGGCCACCGAGACTGGCCGTCCTTCACCACTGCCGATCTCCGTCACCGTCAGGTCGACCGCGGTCCGCTGTCCCGCGATGACACCGCGTTCGCCGAGGCGGTCGGCCACGCCGACGCGGCACTGGCGGGATCGGGGGCGCGCCTCGTCGAGATCCCCGACGACGAGTGGACCGCCCTGCTCACGCGCGCCACCCGACACTCCTTCGCCGACCCGGCTGTCTTCGCCGAAACCCTCACCTGGCTGCGCTTCGATCCTGCCGACCCCGCCTACCGACAGGACGGACTGAGCGCCGCCTGCCTGCGGATCCCCACCGCGGCCGCCCGACTCGCCGGGGTCCTCAACCGTCCCCGCCTCCGGCCGCTCGTCGCTAGGGGCCTCGCCACCGCCCTCGCCCCGGCCGGATGGGTCGACGGTCTCCGGGACCGTCTCCGCGGCCCGCGCCGTGGATCAGGTCTTCCTCTCGTCGGTCACGAGCCAGGAGACCCGGCGCCGATCGACGATTCGACGACCGCCGACGACCCGGCGACCTCCTCGGCGCGGACGGGAGCCCCGCACCACGTCGTCCTCGCGGTCACCGAGGATAAGGATGATGCGGCCCGCGAGATCGCACTCGGCCGAGATCTGCTGCGGACGTGGCTGCTCCTCGATCGGGCGGGCCTGCGCGTCGACGTCCACTCGGAGATCAAGGACTGCCCGGCGACGCACGCGAGACTGCGCGACCGCCTCGGCGACGGACCGACGACGCGACCGCTCGCCGCGTTCTCGATCGGCCGCTCGACGACCCCGGTGCCCCGGTCGGCTCGCCGCTGACCGGGAACGACGACGTGAGCGCACGTGTAGAGGCAGGAGCCGCGAAAATCCAGGGCTCTGATGTTACTCACACGTTATTCACACCACACGTCCGAGGTGATGTAGAGTCTCCGATGCTGAGACAAGGAGGCACATCATCATGTCGGAGCCGACATTCCGGACCATCGCCATCATCCTGTACTTCGCGGGCATGCTCGCGATCGGGTGGTTCGCGTACCGCAAGACCAAGGACAGCCTCGATGACTACATGCTCGCCGGCCGCGGTCTGCGCCCGTCGGTCGCGGCCCTCAGCGCCGGTGCCTCCGATATGTCCGGGTGGCTGCTCATGGGTCTGCCCGGCGCCATCTACCTCGCCGGCCTCGTCGAGGCGTGGATCGCGATCGGCCTGACCGTCGGCGCCTGGGTGAACTGGAAATTCGTCGCCCCGCGCCTGCGCGCCTTCACGGAGACCGCCGGTGACTCGATCACCATTCCGAGCTTCTTCGAAGAGCGGCTGCAGGACCGGACTCACCTCCTGCGGATCGTCTGCGGCCTCATCATCCTCGTGTTCTTCACGTTCTACGTCTCCTCCGGCATGGTCGCGGCGGGCAAGTTCTTCGAATCGAGCTTCGGCCTCAACTATCTCGCCGGCATGCTCATCGTCGCCGCGATCACGATGGTCTACACGCTCTTCGGCGGCTTCCTCGGTGCGACGCTCACCGACGTCGCCCAGGGGCTGCTGATGTTCGCGGCCCTCATCGCCGTGCCGATCGTCGCCGTCATCAACGCCGGCGGCCCCGCCGAGGTGATCGCCAACGTCCGTGCGATCGATCCGAGCCTGCTCAGCCTCTTCGGCTCCGGACCGTTCTGGGCCGGCGGCACCTACCTGGCCGTGATCTCCTCCCTGGCCTGGGGCCTCGGGTATTTCGGGCAGCCGCATATCATCGTCCGCTTCATGGCTCTGCGCACTCCCGCCGACGCCACCGTCGCCCGCCGGATCGGCGTGGGCTGGATGGCGATCTCCGCCGCAGGTGCCATCGCCACCGCGATCGTCGGCATCTCCTACTTCTCGCAGCATGCGGACCAGGCGCCGACGGACCCCGAGACCGTGTTCCTCGATCTCGCGCAGATCCTCTTCCACCCGTTCATCGCCGGTCTCGTGCTCGCCGCCGTCCTCGCGGCGATCATGTCGACGATCTCCTCGCAGCTCGTCGTCACCTCCTCGGCGCTCGTCGAGGACCTCTTCAAGATCGTCGCCGCGCGCGTCGGATCAGAGCGCACCCTGCAGGACAAGACGTATGTCCTCCTCGGTCGCCTCGGCATCCTCGTCGTCGCCGTCATCGCCGTGCTGCTCGCGATCTCGCCGTCGAACAGCATCCTCGACCTCGTCGCCTTCGCGTGGGCCGGATTCGGCGCCTCGTTCGGTCCGATCGTCCTCCTCACCCTGTTCTGGAAGAAGCTGACGAACTGGGGCGCGCTCTGCGGACTCATCGCAGGTGCCGTCGTCGCCTTCGTGTGGGGGCAGCTCAACACCCCGCTGACGGATGCGATCTACGAGATCATCCCGGGCTTCGCGATCAATCTCATCGTCGCCGTCGTCGTCAGCCTCGCCACCTACAAGCCGAACCCGGAGATCGAGCGCGAGTTCGATGAAGGAGTGGAGCTCTCGAAGGTGCAGTGAACGCCTTCGCCTGCACTGCGTGAGCACAACGGCCCGCCGGTCTACCAGGACCAGCGGGCCGTTCGCGTTCGGTGTCGTACAGGTTCGGTGTCATGCAGGTTCGCCGTCGCGCCCGTTCAACACTTCCCGCGAAAAAGTCGTCTCCCAAGACGCGATATTCACGCCAGCTGTTGAAGGAGGCGCACAGCACATACCCACTGCGCTCACTCAACACTTCCCGCGAAAAAGTCGTCCCCCAAGACGCGATATTCACGGCACCTGTTGAACGAGGGACCAGCGGCACGCACACGATGCGCCGCTGCCACCGCAAAGTCCCCGTGAATGCACTTCAGGCGGGCACCCGCGCTGGGGTGCCCGCCTGAAGTGAACGGCGCGCAGAACGTGCGCCCGGCCTCACGTGGAGGCTGGGGTCACTTGTCCTTGCCGGCCGCCGGGTCGATGACCTCGACGGTCTCGTCGGTCTCGACGTTGCCCTCGGCATCCTCGGTGACCTTGACCTCGTCGACGACGACATCGCCGTCGGCATCCTCGGTGACGGTGACGTCGTCGGAGACGACCTCTTCGTCAGCGGGAGCGGCTGCGGCGGCGGTGGCCTGCTCGGCCTCCTTCACCGTCGCCTGCTTCGGCGAGTAGGGCTCGAGGACGAGCTCGATGACGGCCATCGGGGCGTTGTCGCCGTTGCGGGGGCCGATCTTCGTGATGCGGGTGTATCCACCCGGACGCTCGGCCATCGTCTCGGCGATCGAGGTGAAGAGCTCGTGGACGATCGACTTGTCGCCGATCTGCGCGAGCACGCGGCGACGAGCGGCGAGATCGCCCTTCTTCGCTGCGGTGATGAGGCGCTCGGCAACCGGGCGGAGGCGCTTGGCCTTCGTCACGGTCGTCGTGATGCGCTTGTGCTCGAAGAGCTGAGCTGCCAGGTTGTTGAGCATGAGGCGCTCGTGCGTGGGCGATCCGCCGAGGCGGGGGCCCTTCGTGGGGGTAGGCATAGTGAGAAACTCCTAGGTCTAGATCAGTACTGTTCGTCTTCGACGTAGGACTGGTCCTCTTCCGCGAGACCGGATTCGAACCCGGCAGGACTGTCCTTGAGGCTCAGACCCAGCTCGTTGAGCTTGGCCTTGACCTCGTCGATCGACTTCGAACCAAAGTTGCGGATATCCATGAGGTCGGCTTCGCTGCGAGCAACGAGCTCACCGACGGTGTGGATGCCCTCACGCTTGAGGCAGTTGTAGGAGCGCACGGTCAGGTCGAGGTCCTCGATCGCCAGGGCGAGGTCAGCGGCGAGCGCGGCGTCGACCGGCGACGGGCCGATCTCGATGCCTTCGGCTTCGACGTTGAGCTCACGGGCGAGTCCGAACAGCTCGACCAGGGTCTTGCCCGCAGACGCGATGGCGTCGCGCGGGGTCATCGACGGCTTGGTCTCGACATCGAGCACGAGGCGATCGAAGTCGGTGCGCTGCTCGACACGAGTGGCTTCCACCTTGTAGGTGACCTTGAGAACAGGCGAGTAGATCGAGTCGACCGGGATCCGGCCGATCTCGGCATCCGCGTTCTTGTTCTGCGCGCTCGACACGTAGCCGCGTCCGCGTTCGATGGTGAGCTCCATGTCCAGACGGCCTTCGCCATTGAGCGTGGCGATGTGGAGGTCGGGGTTGTGGATCTCGACTCCGGCGGGAGCGGAGACATCGGCGGCGGTCACGGTGCCGGGGCCCTGCTTGCGCAGGTACGCAACGACAGGCTCGTCGAACTCAGACGACACGACCAGGGACTTGAGGTTGAGGATGAATTCGGTGACATCCTCCTTCACGCCTGGAACGGTGCTGAACTCGTGGAGCACTCCGTCGATCCGAATGGAGGTGACGGCGGCTCCCGGAATCGACGACAGCAGAGTGCGACGAAGCGAGTTGCCGAGAGTGTATCCGAAGCCCGGCTCGAGGGGCTCGATGGCGAACCGCGAGCGGTTATCGGAGACGACTTCTTCCGTGAGTGTTGGGCGCTGTGCAATGAGCACGTGGGCTTCCTTTCAGCGAACATCCGCTATATGACGTTCGCACTGCACGTCATGACCGCGTACGGGTCATGAAGAACGGTTCGGTTTTATGCAAAGAATCCGCATCGCCGCGGGTGGCGGGCCGGTCGGCCCGTCACCTGCGGTGAGTGTCACGGAAAGGGTCAGCCGCGGCGGCGCTTGGGCGGACGGCAGCCGTTGAACGGAACCGGGGTGACATCCTGGATGGTGCCCAGTTCCAGACCGGCGGCCTGGAGGGAGCGGATCGCGGTTTCGCGGCCCGAGCCCGGTCCCTTGACGAACACGTCGACCTTCTTCAGGCCGTGTTCCTGTGCGCGGCGGGCAGCGGACTCCGCAGCCATCTGAGCGGCGTAGGGAGTCGACTTGCGCGAGCCCTTGAAGCCGACCTCACCGGAGGAGGCCCAGGAGATGACAGCACCGGTCGGATCGGTGATCGACACGATGGTGTTGTTGAAGGTGGACTTGATGTGAGCCTGGCCGGCAACGATATTCTTCTTGATCTTGCGGCGAGGCTTGCGCGCTGAAGCGGCGCGTGACTTGGGAGGCATATGTTTTACTCCTGATCGAGGTGGTTGACGCCGGTCAACCGGGTGAGCATGTTACTTCTTCTTACCGGCCACGGTGCGCTTCGGTCCCTTGCGGGTGCGCGCATTCGTCTTGGTCCGCTGTCCGCGAACCGGGAGACCGCGGCGGTGGCGCAGGCCTTCGTAGCTGCCGATCTCGACCTTGCGGCGGATGTCGGCGGCAACCTCACGACGGAGGTCGCCCTCAACCTGGAACGTGCCCTCGATGTAGTCACGCAGCTGCACGAGCTCCGCGTCGGTCAGGTCCTTCACACGGGTGTCCGGGCTGATGCCGGTTTCCGTGAGGGTCTGGCGCGCACGGGTGCGGCCCACACCATAGATGTATGTCAGGGCGACTTCCACGCGCTTTTCACGCGGAATGTCGACTCCGGCAAGACGTGCCATAGGTTCTTACTCCTGTAATGATGTTTCGGAGGTGCTGATGCAGACCTGTCCTCGGGTTCTCACCTCAAGGTCCTCGGCCCCCGACCGAAGGTATCGTCCTGCTCGGCGCTCAGGCGCCGCGCAGGGGGCGAGGTCTGCGTGGGTGTGGTGCTGCGTGAAGTCCCTATGCGGGACTTCGTCTGCTCGAAGAGCTGCTCAGCCCTGACGCTGCTTGTGGCGCGGGTTGGAGCAGATCACCATGACTCGACCGTGACGGCGGGTCACCTGGCACTTCTCGCAGATCTTCTTGACGCTGGGCTTAACCTTCATCGTTTTTCCTTCTCTCGGCCGGTCTCCCCGGGTGAGGGAGTCCGGCGCGAATGATCGAAGATCCTTACTAGTAGCGGTAGACGATTCGTCCGCGCGAGAGATCGTAAGGAGAGAGCTCCACGATGACTCGGTCCTCGGGCAGGATGCGGATGTAGTGCTGACGCATCTTCCCTGAGATGTGCGCGAGCACCTTGTGCCCGTTGCTCAGCTCGACCCGGAACGATGCGTTCGGGAGAGCCTCGACGACGGTGCCCTCGATCTCAATGACCCCTTCTTTTTTGGCCATATCGTTCGCTAACCTCGTATTCCCGCGAATCCTTCGCGTTCGACGTAATCGTCGATCGCCGATGAACACCGGCGATCCCATCGGCCGATTCGGACCCGACTTTCCCACATGAAAAGTTGTGGATGGCGTGACGCCGCCCACAACCGGGAATGGGTGAGTTGAGTGAGAACAGACCAATCATCTACTCTACACGACGATGCGAAGATCTTCCAGGCGGTCCTGGATTCTGTGCGTGAGTTCCCCTACAATCCCGACCCCGGCACCGAGGCGGCCGCTCGTTCCCAGCACGACCGAGGCGCCCGCCCGGCTCAGGTGTGCGCGCGGGTGCCGTATCCGGTGCGCAGGCCGACGACGACGGCGACCATGAGGACGAGGGCGCCGAGCACGGTGATCCACGCGAATCCCCCGAGCGCGAGCAGCGGTCCGGCGCAGGCCGCGACGGCTGCGGCGCCGAGGTTCATCCCGGCGTCCGAGAGCCCCTGGACCTCGATCCGGTGGGCCTCGTCGGTGTCCTGTGTGAGCAGCGTCGACCCGGCGATGAGACACGCCGACCAGCCGAGGCCGAGGACGAAGAGGGCGATCGAGATCCGAGTGAACGACGATTCTCCCGCGGCGTCGATGAACCCGAGGACGAGGGCGAGCGCGAAGAGCGCCTGACCGAGCGCGATGACCCGTCCCGGCGAGAAGCGGTCGGTGAGGTAGCCGAAGACCGGGGAGAGACCGTACATCCCGAAGATGTGCCCGGCGATCGTCACCCCGATGACGCCGAGGCCGAACCCCTGATGGTCCATGTGCACCGGCGTCATCACCATCGTCGAGACCATGATCATGTGTCCGGTGACGACGGAGAGCAGGCCGAAGAGGGCACCCGGGGACCGGCGCACAGCTCGCCAGGCCCCGCCTCGGCGGGATGATTCCGTCACCGAGGCGGCCGTGCGGACATCGCCGACGGACACCTGCTCCACCGGGGTCTCCCCCTCGGCGGATCCGCCCACCGTCGCACCCGGCTGCGGGGATGCCACTGACGCGGGGACCTCCGCGGGCGAGTACACGGCAGGGGTGCGGAGGAACATCACGCAGACGAAGGAGAGGAGGTAGCCCGCGACGGCGATGAGAAAGGGCCCGGCGAAGGGGTCGATGCCGAGGGCCTCCCCCAGCCTGGCCCCGGGTTCGGCGAGGTTGGGTCCGACGACGGACCCCACAGTCGTCGCCCACACGACGAGCGACATCGCCCGCCCCTTGAGGTTCGCCGGTGCCGCATCGGTCGCCGCGTACCGGCTCTGCAGCCCCGCGGCGGTCGCGGAGCCGAAGCAGCCCATGCCGACGAAGAAGAGGAGGGAGATGCCGGCGAGGATCGCAGCGACGATGAGCAGCGCCCCGATGAGGGCGAGTCCGTAGCCGACGCCGAGCGCCCACCGCCGATTCCGTGCGGCGGCGAGCCGGGCCAGCGGCAGGGCGAGGAGTCCGGCGCCGAGGATCGACGCCGTCTGCGCGAAGCCGGCGAGCTCGGTGCGCCCGGTCAGCCTCTCGGCGAGGATCCCGCCGACGGCGAAGCCCGTGGCCACGCCGATGCCGGCGAACAGCTGCGCAAGGCTGAGCGCCCACTGGTTGTGTCGGAATGTCCGTCCCGTCGTTCTCACCCTCTGACCTGCCTGTGCGCCGCCGATCGCGCCGCGTCGTCGCAGCGCGTCCCCGGCCCCGCCGCATCGCCGGACCGGGTGCGCCTGTGCTCTGCCTCGATGCTAACCGACGGCGACGCGGCCGGGAGCGCACTCCCGGCCGCGTTCTCAGTCAGTGCCGTGGCTTCCGGACCTTCGCGGCCCGGTAGACGAGCCCACCGGCGGTGAGCAGGGCGAGCGCTTCGGCGAGCAGCGCCCAGATGTCGGCACCGGTGCGCGGCAGGCTGCCGCCGCCATCGTCACCGCCGCCGGCTGAGCCGCCGCCGGGGGCGTCACCGCCGCCCTTCGGGTCGTCCCCGTCGGCGCTGCCGCCGCCTTCGGAGCCGCCGCCGTCGGAGCCGGCACCGTCGCTGTCCTTGCCGCCGTCGTCGCCCTTGCCGTCGTCACCGGTCACGGTCAGCGTCGTGTTCGCCGTCGTCTTGCCGCCCTCATCGAGCAGCTGGACGACGTAGGTGCCCGGCTTCGCGTCCTGCGGCACGGTGATCCGGCCCACGGCGTTGCCGCCGTTGTCGGTCGTCAGCGTCCCGAGGCTGCCGCCGGTCTCGAAGGCGACGGTGTACGTCTCCTCCGAGGCCTGATGCTTCACGGTCGCCTCGAGGCTCTCCCCGGCCGACGCGGTGTCCTTGGACAGGGAGAAGTCCTCGGCTCGGAACGTGTCCATCCGGCACCGGTTGGGCAGAGTGATCGTCTCACCGCGGTCGTCGACGGCCGTGTCGGGTGTCGGCAGCTTGGGACCGAAGTCGCCGACCTCGGGCACCGTGCCCTGCGAGAGGAACGCGTTGACCGTCTCGTCCGTGCATGCCTTGTTCTCATCGCGTGACATGTACGAGGTGTGCGAGGCCCCGGAGACCGAGAGCAGGCTGCCGTCGATCGTGCGGGCGAGCTTGACTCCCGAGGCGTACGGGGTCGCCGAGTCGTGGGACGTGGAGACGACGAGGATGTTCGGCACGGCGGTGAGCTTCTCCGGCTTGGGCAGGGTGCCCTTGAACTTCCAGAAGTCGCAGTAGTCGTAGACGCCCGGGGACACCGAGGCGGCCTGGAACGGTCCGGCTTCGTCGTAGCGCTCCGCGAGGTCGCGCAGCGCCGCGAGGTCCGGCTTGTCACCGTAGCTGTTCTCATCCGTGCAGCGGATGTTCGTGAACGCCTGGAGCATCGGATCGTAGTGGCCGGTCTCGTCGCGGGAGTTGTAGTCGTCGGCGAGTCGCATGAGCTCACCGGCGGACTCCCCTGCCTTGAGTTCGGTGAGACCGAGGGCGAGCCTCGACCACAGCGTCTCCGAGTAGAGGGCCTGGATGACGCCGGTGCGCGCATCGCCGAACGTCACCTCGCGGTCGTCGCCGTCGATGCCCGTCGGCAGCGGGTTGCCCTCGAGTGAGCGGAGCACTCCCTGCACGGCCGTCGTCAGTTCCTCCCGGTCGGTGATGCCGTCGCCGAGAGCGCACGTGAACGGCTGGTCCTTGAGCTCGGCCAGGCGGGCGGGGAACTCGAGGTCGGGGTAGGTCTCACCCCAGGTCCTGCCGTCCGTGCCCTTGGCCGAGCAGTCGAGGGCGAACTGCTCGAAGGTGCCCTGGAAGCCGGCGATCTGGTTGACGGAGTCGTCGGCGTCCTCCTCGGCGTCCTCCTTTGCCACGAGCTTGCCGCTGGCATCGAGGTACGCCTGCGGGTCGGCGTTGATGTCCTTGAGCGCCTTGTAGGCGGAGACGTTGCCGGGGTCGACGGCACCGTCGAGGACGAGGCGGCCGACGCTGTCACCGAACTTCTGGGCGTAGACGTAGCCGAGGCGGGTGCCGTAGGAGAAGCCGATGAAGTCGAGCTTGTCGTCTCCGCTCGTCGAGCGGATGAGGTCGAGATCGCCCACGGCGTCCCACGTGCCCAGGTGCTTCATGAGATTCTCCTGGCCGCCCTCGCCGAGGTCGAAGAGCTTGCCGGTGTTCTCGATGCAGTCGTTGGCGAAGCGCTCGGCCTGATCGTTGAGGATGTCCTCGGCATTGTCGCGGTCACCCGACCAGGCGTCCTCGGCGCGGTCGGCGTCGATCTGCTCATCGGTCGAGCACTGGGAGAACGGCATGGAGCCGCCGGTGCCGCGCGGGTCGAAGCCGACGAGGTCGAAGTTCGCGGCGAGGTCGGGTTCGTAGAGGGCACCGGCCACGCCGAGCGTCATGCCCGAGCCGCCGGGTCCGCCGGGGTTCCACGCGACGGTGCCCTGGGACGTCGTCTTCTCGAACTTCCCGCCGACCATCTTGCCCGAGGGCACCTTCATCATCGCGATCGCGACATTGCCCGCGGCTGGGTCCTCCGCGTCGATCGGGGCGATGAGGTAACCGCACAGCGGTGCCCGCCCGATCCGCTCGGAGTAGTCGGGGTAGCCGAGCTTGCCGCAGTTCTCCGCGCTCAGGTCGACCTTCTGGTTATAGTACTTCTCCAATCCGGCGGGAACGTTGCCGGCACCTGTGCCCCCGCCCTGCGGATCGGGGATGCGGTATGTGCCGTCGTCCTGCCCGAAGAGCTCCTTCGCCAGCTGCGGGTAGTACTTGTCGAGCTCCTCGGCGTTCGGGCTCGGCTCCTGCGTCGGTCCCTCCGTCGCTCCCGGCTCGGTCGGCGCCGGCTCGCTCGGTTCCGGCGCGGCGGGGCTCTGAGTGGCAGTCTCGGTGGGCTCGGCCGTGGGGTCGGCGATGACGGTGAAGTCGTCGCTCGTCTTCAGACTGTCCGCGGATTTGACGATGTAGGTGCCGGGAGTCAGCGGCGCACCGTCGATCTCGGTCTCGACGGTGCCGGTGCCGGCCTCGACCGTGGCCTCGGCCCCGTCGACGGGGTCGTTGCCGGCGGCGCGGACGACGGTGAGCGTGGTCGGGCCGGATGGATCAGCGGCGACGGTGACGGGAATCGTGAGGTCCGGCGACGCGGTCACCTCGGCGTCGATGCCGAGTGTGATCTCGAGGTCGGTGTCGGTCGCCGAGTCTGCCGTCGGCAGGGTCTGCTGGGTGGACGCGGGTGACTCCGCGGTGCCTGTGGCGACGGCGGGCAGACTGCCCGCGAACAGCAGTGAAGCGCCGATGATCGACGCTCCCAGGACACGCGAAGACCCTCTCAATGTGATGTGGGTCATGGTCGCCATCGTAACGCACAGATAACGGTCAGCATTTTTTCATACTCTTCGTTATCGTTTCGTGACAATGATCGCCCCCGCGTCGCCGCCCTGCCTCTGCATCCGGCGATCCGCCCCGTGACCTCCCATGTCGTCGTCCCCGTAGGACCGGCCGCGGCGACTGCTAGCGTGAGCACAGTCATTGCCGCGCACAGGGAGGAGAGCACCATGGACGATCTCGACGCCATCACCGAGGAATCGCTCGTCGCGAAGGGGGGCCGCAAATGGTCGTCGTTCCCGGGCAGCCTCGGTGCTTTCATCGCCGAGATGGACTTCGGGGTCGCTCCCGTCATCCGGCAGGCGCTCACCGAGATCGACGCCCGCGACCTCTACGGCTACGCGCCGACGAGTCTCGTCTCCGATCTCCGCAGCGCCACCTCGGCGTTCTGTGCCGAACGCTACGGCTGGCAGTTCCCCGCCGCGCACGTCCACCTCGCCAGCGACGTCCTCGCAGCCTTCATCGGCGTGCTCGAGCACCTCACCCCGGCCGGCACACCGATCGTCCTGCCGACCCCGGCGTACATGCCGTTCTTCGACGTCGCTGCGGTCACCGGCCGAGAACTCATCGAGGTGCCGATGCTGCGGACGGAGACCGACTGGCAGGTCGACCTCGACGCCGTGGCCGAAGCGCTCACCCCGGGGGCCACCCTCGTCCTGTGCAATCCGCACAACCCGATCGGGAAGGTCTATTCGCCCGCGGAGCTGCTCGCGATCGCCGAGGTGGTCGAGGCCGCGGGCGCGCGGGTGTTCTCCGATGAGATCCACGCTCCCCTCGTCTACGATCCCGCCCACCATGTGCCGTATGCGAGCCTGAGCGAGGTGACCGCCGGACACACCGCCACGGCGACCGCGGCGTCGAAGGCCTTCAACATCCCCGGCCTCAAATGCGCGCAGCTCATCCTCACGAATCCCCACGACCGTGAGACCTGGGCCCGGAAGGGGCACTTCGTCTCCGGTGCGGCCGCGAACCCCGGCATCCTCGCCACGACCGCCGCCTACTCCCAGGGCGGCGACTGGCTCGCCGAGATCACCGCGTACCTCAAGGGCAACCGCGACGTCCTCACCGATCTGCTCACCTCCGAGCTGCCGAACGCGGCCTACATCCCGCCCGACGGCACCTACCTCGCGTGGCTCGACCTGCGCGGCTACGGGTTCGAGTCAGGGCTCTCGGCGCACTTCAACGAGGCGGCGAAGGTCGCAGTGACCGAGGGGCGCCTCTGCGGGAGGGTCGGCGCCGGCCATGTCCGGATCAACTTCGCCCTCCCCCGTCCCCTCCTCGAGGAGGCCGTGTACCGCCTCGTCGCCGCGGTCCGGCGCGGACCGCACGACTGAGCACCCAGCCGTCAGGCCAGCGGTGTCGCAGCCTCAGCCCTCCGGCAGCCATTCGATGAGGTCGAAGGCCGCGTTCTCCGCCGCCGCCTCCCGCACCTGCTGGTCGTAGCGGAGATAGTACTCGAGGTTGCAGCGGTCCATGAACGTCCGGAAGCGCTGCGAGGGCTGCTCGGACCCGACGATCTCCGCCGGCAGCAGCGGGTTCTCCATGACCGCGCGCCCGACCCGGTAGTAGAGGTCGAAGAACCGGCCGATCGGCAGCTCCGGCAGACCTGCCCCCGGTTTGTCGCGCGGCCCGCCGAGGCGGCTGATCTCGACCTCGAACTCCTCGATCTGCCGGCGGGCACCGGCGAGTTCGAAGGCGATCGCGGTCATCCGCTTCGCCGCGGCGTGGTCGGCGGGAACGATCTGCGTGCACTCGTACCAGCCGCCGTCGATGTCGCCCGGCAGCTGGGCGCGCAGAGCGTGGCTGCGATCGGCGAATCCGATGAGGACCCCGGCGCGCAGCTGCCGGTACCCGAGCATGCGCGCGACGTACTGGAAGCGGTCGCGCAGGGGGCGAGAGGTCTCGGGGATCGTGTAGAGGGCGGCGTGGAAGCGGCCGGTGAACTCCGGCAGTTCGCGGTCGCCGCTGATGTCGCGGAACTGCGCGAGGATCCGCGGGCTGAGCCGGTACTGGGTGACGCGACCGCAGCGCTCGAGGGAGATGAGGTCGCGCTGGGCCATGCGGGTGAGCTGGTTGCGCACGCTCGAGGCCGAATAGCCGTGGTCGGCGAGGATGCGCACGATGATCGGGCCGGGCACCCCGCTCGCCCGCAGACATCCGAAGACGGAGACGACGTCGAAGGCGATCCGCGTCAGCCGATAGCGATCGCCCACATCTCGCCTACGTTTCGTGGCAAGTTGGACGTCGCTCATGCCTCAATCCTACCGTGAGAGCCATCCCACCAGGGCTGATGAGAAGGGACGAATGATCATGGACAACGACAGGTTCGAGCGCAGGCAGCGGGTCTATTCGACGGCGAAGATCACGGGTCTGCTCGCGGGCTCAGCGGCCGCATTCATCGCCTTCTGCCTCTTCCAGATCTTCGGTGCCGAGATCCTCGAGACGGCCGTGTGGATGTTCGCCCTCGGGCTGATGACGTTCTCCGGGGTCTTCGTCGCCACGTACCTCGGGGTCGCGGCCTCGACGCGCGGGACCACGGTCGGCAGCTGAGGCCCCACTCCCCTCACCCGGATGCCGTCGCACCGCGACGGCACTGCGCTCACTGCCCCGGCGGCACCGGGGTGATCCCGAACTCGGCGAGTTCGGCGGCCCCGCCGTCGGGTGCGGTGAGCACCCACACTCCGCCGTCGTGCCGGGCGACACTGTGCTCCCAATGGCTCGCCCGAGAGCCGTCGGCGGTGACGACCGTCCAGTCGTCGGCGAGGGTCACCGTCTCCGGGCTGCCGGCCGTGAGCATCGGCTCGATCGCCAGGCACATGCCCGGCCTGATCTTCGGACCGTTCGACTTCGCGCGGTAGTTGAGGACCTCCGGCGGCATGTGCATCGACGTGCCGATGCCGTGACCGGTGAACTCCTCGACGAGACCGAGGTCGGGAGCCGCCTCGGTGACATAGTCGTCGATGGCATCCCCGATGTCGCTGACCTTCGTGCCCGTCGCGAACGCCGCGATCCCGGCCCACATGGCCCGCTCGGTCGCGGCAGACAGGGCCCGGTCGGCCGCCGTGCCCGCGGCGTCCCCGCCGACGATCATCGTGAAGGCGGAATCCCCGTGGAATCCGTCGACGATCGCACCGCCGTCGATCGAGACGAGGTCGCCCGGCTCGAGCACGCGCTGCCCGGGGATACCGTGGACGATCTCCTCATTGACGGAGATGCACAGGACCGCCGGGAAGCCCTGGTAGCCCTTGAAGTTCGACGTCGCCCCCGCCTCGGCGATGACCGCTTCCGCGGCGGCATCGACCTCAGCGGTCGTCGCGCCCGGCACCGCGGCGGCCCGGGCGGCGTCGAGCGCGGCCCGCGTGACCGCGCCGGCCGCCCGCATGCTCTTCAGCTGCGCGGGCGACTTCAGCTCGATCCGGGGACCGAAGATCATCGCAGGGAGTCGAGGATGCGATCGGTGATCGCGGAGACCTCACCGAGGCCGTCGACCTCACGGAGCAGTCCGCGCTCGCGGTAGATGTCGGTGAGCGGCTGCGTCTGCTCGGCGTAGACGTCGAGGCGGTGGCGGATGACGTCCTCGCTGTCGTCGCTGCGGCCTTCCTTCTCCGCTCGGGCGAGCAGCCGGGCAACGACCTCGTCGACATCGGCGGTGAGCTCGACGACGGCGGAGAGCTCGTGGCCGCCGGCCTCGAGCATCCGATCGAGTTCGGCGACCTGCGCGGCGGTGCGCGGGTAGCCGTCGAGGAGGAAGCCGGACGCGGCGTCGTCCTGCGCGAGACGATCGGCGACCATCTTGTTCGTCACCTCGTCGGGCACGTACTCACCGGCGTCCATGTAGCGCTTCGCGAGCGTGCCCAGCTCGGTCTCGCCCTTGACGTTGGCGCGGAAGATGTCCCCGGTCGAGATCGCGGGGATGTCGAGCGCCTCGGCGAGTCGTGCCGCCTGGGTGCCCTTGCCGGCGCCGGGCGCGCCGATGAGGATGATGCGTGAACTCATATCTGTCCTTCCGGAGAAATGCGCTGACCGTGGGATCAGCGGAGCAGGCCCTCATAGTGGCGCTGCTGCATCTGCGCGTCGATCTGCTTGACCGTCTCGAGGCCGACACCCACGACGATGAGCAGCGAGGTGCCGCCGAAGGGGAAGTTCTGGTTCGCGTTGATGAGAACCAGGGCGATGAGCGGGATGAGCGCGACGAACGCGAGGTAGAGCGATCCGGGGAAGTTGATGCGGCTGAGCACGTAGCTCAGGTACTCCGCGGTGGGACGTCCGGCCCGGATGCCGGGGATGAAGCCGCCGTACTTCTTCATGTTGTCCGCGACTTCCTCCGGGTTGAAGGTGATCGCGACGTAGAAGTACGAGAAGAAGATGACGAGCACCGCGTAGGCGGCGATGTAGATCGGGTGGTCACCGGTGGTGAAGTACGTGTTGATCCATTCGACCCAGTTCGTCTCGGGGTTGAAGAACTGAGCGATGAGGCTCGGCAGGTAGAGCACCGAGGAGGCGAAGATGACGGGGATGACGCCGGCCATGTTCACCTTGATCGGAATGTACGTCGAGGTGCCGCCGAACATCCGGCGCCCGACCATGCGCTTGGCGTACTGGACGGGGATGCGGCGCTGGGACTGCTCGACGAAGACGACGAGGGCGACGAGGACGAGGCCGACGGCGATGACGATGAGGAACACGTCGATGCCCTGTTCGCGGAGGATCGCGCCGAGCGAGGACGGGAAGGCCGCCGCCACCGAGGTGAAGATGAGGATCGACATGCCGTTGCCGACGCCGTGCTCGGTGATCTGCTCGCCGAGCCACATGATGAGGCCGGTGCCGGCGGTGAGCGTGATGACGAGGACGGTGATGCCCCACCACGTGTCGTTGGTGATGAGGTTCGTGCAACCTTCGATCTGACCGAACAGCGCACCGGAGCGCACGGTCGCGACGAGGGTCGTGGCGTTGAGGATCGCCAGGCCGATCGTGAGGTAGCGGGTGTACTGCGTGAGCTTGGCCTGGCCGGAGGCGCCTTCCTTGTGGAGGGCCTCGAAGCGCGGGATGACGACGCGGAGCAGCTGGACGATGATGCTCGCCGTGATGTAGGGCATGATGCCGAGGGCGAAGATCGACAGCTGGAGCAGGGCGCCGCCGCTGAAGAGGTTGATCATCGCGAACCCGCCCTCATTGAGCTGCGGGGACGCCACGCACTGCTGGACCTGCGTGTAGTCGATGCCAGGCGAGGGGATGAAGGAGCCCAGGCGGAAGAGGACGATGATGCCCAGGGTGAAGAGGAGTTTGTTCCTCAAGTCGGGCGTGGAAAAGGCCCTCCGAATTGCGCCGATCAAGCGTCCTCCTCAGGGGGATGGAAGTCAGGGTCGCTGTCACGACCTGGCGAATGAGACAAATACCTGCAAAAGACTACCAGGGTGCGGGTCTCAGGCAGAAACCGAGCGGGCCCCTCTCCCCCGGTCTCGCGCCGGTCTCGGGTCCCATCGTGAGGAGGGTCTCGCCGAGGCGGCGCCCGGGTTCTCCTCAGGTGTGCCCAATGCCCGCTGCCGGGGTACGGGGATGCCGAAAGGGGCGGTCACAGTGTGACCGCCCCTTCCGTCTCGGGGTCCTGATGCCGTGCCCGCGTGTGCGGGCCCGCACTCAGGCCTCGGTGGCGCTTCCGCCTGCAGCTGCGATCTTCTCGAGCGCCGAGCCCGAGAACTTGTCTGCAGTGATGTTGATCGCCACGGTGATCTCACCCGTGCCCAGAACCTTGACCGGCTGCTTCGGGCGCACAGCGCCCTTGGCGACCAGATCGGCGACGGTGACGTCGCCGCCTTCCGGGAACAGAGCCGACAGCTTGTCGAGGTTGACGACCTGGAAGGTCACCTTCGCGGGGTTCTTGAACCCACGCAGCTTGGGCAGACGCATGTGCATCGGCGTCTGTCCACCCTCGAAGCCGTGCGGAACCTGGTAGCGGGCCTTCGTGCCCTTGGTTCCGCGACCGGCGGTCTTGCCCTTCGAGCCCTCACCGCGACCCACACGGGTCTTCGCGGTCTTGGCGCCGGGGGCCGGACGGAGATCGTGGATCTTCAGTGCGTCGTTGTTCGCCATTTCAGTCCACCTCTTCCACTGTCACCAGGTGACGCACGACGTTGATCATGCCCCGGATCTCCGGGCGATCGTCGTGCACCACGACGTCGTTGATCCGCTTGAGGCCGAGCGAACGCAGCGAGTCGCGCTGGTTCTGCTTGCCGCCGATCTCGGACTTCTTCTGAGTTACCTTGAGCTTCGCCATCAGGCCTTCGCCCCGCTTTCAGCAGCCGCGCGCAGAAGCGCGTGCGGTGCGACCTCGTCGACGGGCAGTCCACGGCGAGCCGCGACTTCCTCGGGACGCTCGAGGCTCTGGAGAGCCTTGATCGCAGCGTGGACGATGTTGATCGCGTTCGACGAACCCAGCGACTTGGACAGGATGTCCTGGACGCCGGCAGCGTCGAGCACTGCACGGACCGGACCGCCGGCGATGACGCCGGTACCCGGAGCGGCGGGACGGAGCAGGACGACGCCTGCCGCTTCCTCACCCTGGACGGGGTGGGGAATCGTCTTCTGGATGCGGGGGACGCGGAAGAAGTTCTTCTTCGCCTCCTCGACACCCTTCGCGATGGCGGCGGGAACTTCCTTCGCCTTGCCGTAGCCCATGCCGACCATGCCGTCACCGTCACCGACGACGACGAGGGCGGTGAAGGAGAACCGACGTCCACCCTTGACGACCTTCGACACGCGGTTGATCGTGACGACGTGCTCGATGAACTGGCTCTTCTCTTCGCGGTCTCCGCGACCGCCGCGACCGCGACCCTCGCCGCGTCCGCGACCCTGGCCGCGTCCGCCGCGGTTGTCACCGCCGCGGTTGTCGGAACCGCGGTTCTCAGCAGTCTCCTGCGAGACGTTGTTCTCTTCGCTCATAGCGCCAATCCTCCTTCACGGGCACCTTCGGCGATGGCCTGCACACGGCCGTGGTAGGCGTTGCCTCCACGGTCGAACACGACGGCCTCGACGCCGGCTTCCTTGGCGCGCTGCGCAACCAGCTCGCCGACCTTGCGTGCCTTGCCGGTCTTATCTGCTTCGAGTGCGCGCAGATCGGCTTCCATGGTGGAGGCCGAGGCCAGGGTCTTGCCGACGGTGTCGTCGATGACCTGGACGAAGACGTGGCGCGTGGAACGGGTCACTGAGAGACGGGGACGCTCGGCCGTACCACTGACATGCTTGCGCAAACGAGTGTGACGGCGCTTGCGAGCAGCTGCCCTGCCCTTGCCGTAGCTTTCCTTCTTGCCAAAGGCCATCTCTACTTACCAGCCTTTCCGACCTTGCGACGGACATTCTCTCCGGCGTAGCGGACACCCTTGCCCTTGTAGGGTTCGGGCTTGCGCAGCTTCCGGATATTCGCAGCGGTCTCGCCGACCAGCTGCTTGTCGATGCCGTGGACGGCCACCTTGTTCTGTCCTTCGACGGAGAACGAGATGCCCTCGGGCGGTTCGACGGTGATCGAGTGGCTGTAGCCGAGAGCGAACTCGAGGTTCGATCCCTTCGCCTGCACACGGTAACCGGTGCCGACGATCTCGAGACCCTTCGTGTAGCCCTCGGTGACACCGATGATCATGTTGTTGATCAGGGTGCGCGACAGTCCGTGCAACGACCGCGATTCGCGCTCGTCGTTCGGACGGGCCACGGTGACCGTGCCCTCATCGAGCGACACGGTGATCGGCTCGGCGATGGTCACGGACAGTTCGCCCTTGGGGCCCTTGACGGCCACATCCTGGCCGTCGATCTTGACCTCGACGCCAGACGGAACGGAGATCGGGTTCTTGCCGATGCGTGACATGCTCTTCTCCCCTTTCCTTACCAGACGTAGGCGAGGACTTCCCCACCCACACCCTTCTTGGCGGCCTGGCGATCCGTCAGGAGACCCGACGAGGTCGACAGGATGGCGATGCCGAGTCCACCGAGGACCTTCGGCAGGTTGGTCGACTTCGCGTAGACGCGCAGTCCCGGCTTCGACACACGGCGGAGGCCGGCGATCGAACGCTCACGGTTGGGACCGAACTTGAGATCGAGGCGCAGGGTCTTCCCGACGGTCGCGTCTTCGACGCTCCATCCGGTGATGTAGCCTTCGGCCTTGAGGATCTCGGCGATGTTCGACTTCAGCTTCGAGAACGGCATGCTGACGTCCTCGTGGTAAGCCGAGTTGGCGTTGCGCAGACGCGTGAGCATGTCTGCGACTGGATCAGTCATTGTCATGTGGGCTCGTGCCCTTCCTCGTTACGGTTTCCGCCCGCGGCATGCGCGCTTGGACCTGCAACGTAGAGATTATTTTGTCTTGAACGGGAAGCCGAGGTGGCGGAGCAGGGCCCGTCCCTCATCGTCGGTCTTCGCCGTCGTCACAACGGTGATGTCCATACCGCGGACACGATCGATGCGATCCTGATCGATCTCGTGGAACATCGACTGCTCCGTGAGACCGAAGGTGTAGTTGCCGTTGCCGTCGAACTGGCGGTCCGAGAGTCCGCGGAAGTCGCGGATGCGCGGGAGTGCCAGCGAGATGACCCGGTCGACGAATTCCCACATCCGGGCTCCGCGCATGGTGACGTGGGCGCCGATGGGCTGGCCTTCGCGCAGCTTGAACTGAGCGATGGACTTCTTCGCCCGCGTCACGATCGGCTTCTGGCCGGTGATGAGGGTGAGGTCGTTGATCGCGCCCTCGATGAGCTTCGAGTCACGCGCTGCGTCACCCACACCCATGTTGACGACGACCTTCGTGAGGCCGGGAACCTGCATCGGGTTGGCGTAGTCGAACTCCTCCTGCAGCTTACCGACGATCTCATCGCGGTAGACCTGCTTGAGGCGCGGCGCCGGACGGTTCGTGCTTGTCTCCGTCATCAGATCTCCTCCCCGGTGCGACGCGAGTAGCGGACCCGCACGGTCTTGGTGCGACCGTTGCGCTCCACCTGCTCTTCGCGGTATCCGACGCGGGTCGGCTTGTTGTCCTTGGGATCAACGAGCGCCACGTTGGACACATGGATGGGGGCTTCGTGAGTCTCACGGCCACCGGCGGTGCCGCCGGCCTGAGTCTGCGTTGCCTTCTTGTGCTTGATCACGCGGTTGACGCCCTCGACGAGGACGCGGTTGCGCTCGGGGTAGACGGCAAGGACCTTGCCCTGCTTCCCACGATCGCCGCCGCGCGACTGACGGGCACCTGCGATCACCTGGACGAGGTCGCCCTTCTTGATCTTGAGCTTGTTCGCCATGCTCACAACACCTCCGGTGCCAGGGAGACGATCTTCATGAACTTCTTGTCACGCAATTCGCGTCCCACGGGTCCGAAGATGCGGGTGCCGCGGGGTTCCCCATCAGCCTTGAGAATGACAGCTGCATTCTCGTCGAACTTGATGTAGGAGCCGTCCGGGCGGCGGCGCTCCTTGGCCGTGCGAACGATGACGGCCTTGACGACGTCACCCTTCTTCACGTTGCCGCCGGGGATTGCGTCCTTGACGGTGGCCACGATGGTGTCACCGATCGAGGCGTAGCGCCGACCGGAACCGCCGAGGATCCTGATGGCCAGGATCTCCTTGGCTCCGGTGTTGTCGGCGACTTTGAGTCGCGACTCTTGCTGAATCACTGTTTTCTCCTGTCGTCGCGCTGGTTCTCACATCGCTGCGAGCCTTGCGGAACGGATTCATTGACATACTCGCCCCGTTCCCGGTAGCCGCCCATGGCCTGAGAGTCTCAGGCCATGGGCGGGACCGGGAGGGAGGGGCGAACGCTGGATTACTTGGCGCGTTCGATGATCTCGACGAGCCGCCAGCGCTTCGCGGCCGAAACCGGACGCGTCTCAGCCACACGGACGAGGTCGCCGATGCCGGCGGTGTTCTCCTCGTCGTGGGCCTTGAGCTTGACCGACTTGCGCATGACCTTGCCGTAGAGGCGGTGCTTCTTGCGCTCTTCGATCTCGACGACGATGGTCTTGTCCATCTTGTCGGAGACGACGTAGCCACGCGCAGTCTTGCGGGAGTTGCGGTCGACAGACGTCGCCTCGGTGTTGGTCGTGTCTGCCATCACTTGTCCTCTTCCTTGGCGTCAGCGGGGTTCGGACGGATGTCCAGCTCCCGCTCATTGAGCACGGTGTAGATACGAGCGATGTCGCGACGCACGGCCTTGAGGCGGCCGTGGTTCTCCAGCTGGCCGGTGGCCGACTGGAAGCGGAGGTTGAACAGCTCGGCCTTGGCCTTCTTGAGCTCTTCCGCCAGACGCTCGTTGTCGTAACCGTCAAGCGCGTCCATGGACAGGTTCTTCGAACCGATCGCCATGCTCACTCACCACCTTCGCGGGCCACGATGCGGGCCTTGAGCGGAAGCTTGTGGATCGCCAGGCGCAGCGCCTCACGAGCAACTTCCTCGGACACACCGGCGAGTTCGAACATGACCCGTCCCGGCTTGACATTGGCAACCCACCACTCGGGAGAGCCCTTACCGGAACCCATGCGGGTCTCGGCGGGCTTCTTCGTCAGCGGTCGGTCGGGGTAGATGTTGATCCACACCTTGCCACCGCGCTTGATGTAGCGCGTCATGGCAATACGTGCGGCTTCGATCTGCCTGTTGGTGACGTAGGCCGGCTCGAGAGCCTGGATGCCGTAGTCACCGAAGGCCACCGTCGTGCCACCCTTGGCGGCGCCGCCCCGCTTGGGGTGGTGCTGCTTGCGGTACTTCACTCGACGAGGGATCAACATGTCTCAGCCCTCCGTTCCGGCCTCAGCCGCGGGGGCCTCAGCGTTGTTCTCAGTCGTGCGGGCCGAGTCGTTCCGGCGGGCTCCGCCTTCCTGACCCCGTCCACGACCGCCGCGGCCGCGACCGCGACCACGGGGGCCGCGCGCTGCCGGAGCCTTCGCCTGCTCGGCGGCAAGCTCCTTGTCGGTCATGTCGCCCTTGTAGATCCACACCTTGACGCCGATGCGTCCGAAGGTGGTGTGCGCCTCGTGGAATCCGTAGTCGATGTTCGCGCGCAGCGTGTGCAGGGGCACACGGCCTTCGCGGTAGAACTCCGACCGGCTCATCTCAGCACCGCCGAGGCGGCCCGAGCACTGCACGCGGATGCCCTTGGCACCGGCGCGCTGGGCGCTCTGGATCGCCTTGCGCATCGCGCGGCGGAAGGCCACGCGGCTGGCGAGCTGCTCGGCAACGCCCTGAGCGACGAGCTGAGCGTCGATCTCCGGGTTCTTCACCTCAAGGATGTTGAGCTGAATCTGCTTGCCGGTGAGCTTCTCGAGCTGACCGCGGATGCGGTCGGCCTCGGCACCGCGGCGTCCGATGACGATGCCCGGACGGGCGGTGTGGATGTCCACGCGGACACGGTCACGGGTGCGCTCGATGTTGACCTTCGAGATGCCGGCCCGCTCGAGGCCCTTGGTCATCATCTGGCGGATCTTGACATCTTCGAGCACGTAGTCGCTGTAGCGCTGCCCCGGCTTGGTCGAGTCAGCGAACCACTTCGACTTGTGGTCCGTGGTGATTCCGAGTCGGAATCCGTTCGGATTGATCTTCTGGCCCATCAGCGGTTCCCCTTCCGGCTCTTCTGCTGCGGCAGGTCGTCTCCGCTGGCCAGGACCACGGTGACGTGGCTGGTGCGCTTCTCAATGCGGAACGCACGTCCCTGAGCACGCGGGCGGAACCGCTTCATGGTCGGTCCCTCGTCGACGAACGCCTCCGAGATGACCAGGTCGTTCTCGTCGAACGCGAGACCTTCCTCGTCGGCCTTGACACGCGCATTCGCGATGCCCGAGGCGACGAGCTTGTAAATCGGGTCGGACGCCGACTGCTCGGCGAACTTCAACACTGCAAGTGCTTCGGTTGCCTGCTGACCACGAATGAGGTCAATGACGCGCCGAGCCTTGCGAGGCGTGACGCGCAGGTAACGCGCCTTAGCCTTGGCTTCCATCGCTTCCTTCTCTCCTGTCTGAGATCGCTGGTCCCCCGCCTCAGCGGCGGCGACCCTTGCGATCGTCCTTTTCGTGGCCACGGAACGTCCGTGTGGGTGCGAACTCGCCGAGCTTGTGCCCGACCATCGCTTCAGTGATGAAGACCGGCACGTGCTTGCGTCCGTCGTGAACGGCGATGGTGTGTCCCAGGAAGTCCGGGATGATCATCGAGCGACGCGACCAGGTCTTGATTACGTTCTTGGTGTTCTTCTCGTTCTGACGAGCGACCTTCTGGTACAGGTGCTCATCGACGAAAGGACCCTTTTTGAGGCTACGAGGCATAAGTCAGTACTCCAATCAGCGCTTCTTGCCGGTCCGGCGACGGCGCACGATGTACTTGTCGCTCTCTTTCTTCGGCCGGCGAGTGCGGCCTTCTGGCTGACCCCACGGGCTGACCGGGTGACGACCACCCGAGGTCCGGCCCTCGCCACCGCCGTGCGGGTGGTCGATCGGGTTCATGACGACACCACGCACGGACGGGCGCTTGCCCTTCCAGCGCATGCGACCTGCCTTGCCCCAGTTGATGTTCGACTGCTCGGCGTTGCCGACCTCGCCGACCGTGGCACGGCAGCGGGCGTCGACGTTGCGGATCTCGCCCGAAGGCATCCGCAGCTGAGCGAAACGGCCGTACTTCGCGACGAGCTGCACGGACGAGCCGGCAGAACGGGCGATCTTGGCTCCGCCACCGGGGCGCAGCTCAACGGCGTGCACGACGGTGCCGACTGGGATGTTGCGCAGGGCGAGGTTGTTGCCCGGCTTGATGTCTGCACCCGGTCCGGCTTCCACCTGAGCGCCCTGCTTGAGGTTCTGCGGGGCGATGATGTAGCGCTTCTCACCGTCTGCGTAGTGCAGGAGGGCGATGCGCGCGGTGCGGTTCGGGTCGTACTCGATGTGTGCGACCTTCGCCGGGACACCATCTTTGTCGTGGCGGCGGAAGTCGATGACACGGTACTGGCGCTTGTGACCGCCGCCCTGATGGCGAGTGGTCACGCGTCCCTGGTTGTTGCGGCCGCCGCGCTTGGGCAGCGGGCGCAGAAGCGACTTCTCCGGCGTCGACCGGGTCACTTCGACGAAGTCGGCGACCGACGAGCCACGGCGGCCCGGGGTCGTCGGCTTGTGCTTGCGAATTCCCATGAGTCTTGTCCTTCTTATGCGAAGGATCGCTTAGAGCGATCCACCGAAGATGTCGATCGATCCGTCCTTGAGGGCGACAATGGCACGCTTGGTGTCCTTGCGCTTTCCCCAACCGGTGCGGGTGCGGCGGCGCTTGCCCTGACGGTTCAGGGTGTTCACCTTGGCGACCTGCACATCGAAGATCGATTCAATGGCGTTCTTGATCTCGGTCTTGTTCGAGCGCTGATCGACGATGAAGGTGTACTTCCCCTCGTCCATCAGGCTGTAGGTCTTTTCCGAGACGACCGGCGCGATGATGATGTCGCGCGGATCCTTGAAGTTGAGACTCATGATGCGTCCTCCGAATTGCGGTTTCCGCCCAGGAACGCGGCAAGAGCTGCCTCGGTGAACACGATGTCATCGGCGACCAGCACGTCGTACGTGTTGAGCTGGTCGGAGGTGAGCACGTGCACGTGCGGCAGGTTGCGAACGCTGAGGTAGGTGAGCTCGTCGTCACGGTCGAGCACCACGAGGGTGTTCTTGCGATCGGAGAGGCCGCCCAGAGCGAGCTTCGCCTGCTTGGTCGACGGGGCGTCGCCGGTGATGAGGTTCTTCACGACGAAGACCTGATCGAGGCGTGCGCGGTCGGAGAGGGCTCCGCGCAGAGCGGCGGCCTTCATCTTCTTCGGGGTCCGCTGCGAGTAGTCGCGCGGCACCGGACCGTGCACGATTCCACCGCCGTTGTACTGGGGAGCGCGGATCGAACCCTGACGGGCGTTGCCGGTTCCCTTCTGACGGTAGGGCTTGCGACCGCCGCCGCGAACTTCGGAGCGGGTCTTGGTCTTGTGCGTGCCCTGGCGGGCAGCTGCGAGCTGTGCGACGACGACCTGGTGGATGAGCGGCACGTTGGTCGCCACGCCGAAGACCTCGGCAGGCAGGTCAACGGAACCGGTCTTCGCACCGGTGGCATCGACGACGTCGACTGTCTTGACATCAGTCATGTCGTTCAGGCCTCCTTCGAAGCCGAGCGAACGAGAACGACGGCGCCCTTGGGGCCGGGAACGGCACCCTTGATGAGCAGGAAGTTGTTCTCGGTGTCCACGGCGTGGATCGTGAGGTTCTGGGTGGTGTGCTTGACGGCACCCATGCGGCCGGCCATGCGCATGCCCTTGAACACGCGACCAGGCGTAGCTGCTCCACCGATCGAACCCGGCTTGCGGTGATTGCGGTGAGCACCGTGCGAGGCGCCGACACCGGAGAAGCCGTGGCGCTTCATGACACCAGCGGTGCCCTTGCCCTTGGTCTTCGCGGTGACGTCGACCTTGACTCCGGCTTCGAACGTGTCGACACCGAGCTCCTGACCCAGCGAGTACTCGCCGGCGTCAGCGGTGCGCAGTTCGACGAGGTGACGGCGCGGGGTCACGCCGGCCTTCTCGAAGTGACCAGCGGTCGGCTTGTTGACCTTGCGCGGGTCGATCTCGCCGAAGGCGATCTGCACGGCCGGGTAGCCGTCGGTCTCTTCGTCGCGGATCTGGGTGACAACGTTGTTTCCGGTGGCCACAACGGTCACCGGCACGAGCTTGTTCTGCTCATCCCACACCTGGGTCATGCCCAGCTTGGTACCCAGAAGGCCCTTGACCTTGCGGGTGGTCGGGAGAGCTGAGGAACGAGTGTTCGCCATTTTTCCCTCCCTTAGAGCTTGATCTCGATGTTGACGTCGTCGGCGAGGTCGAGACGCATGAGCGAATCGACGGCCTTCGGCGTCGGATCGACGATGTCGATCAGACGCTTGTGCGTGCGCATCTCGAAATGCTCACGGCTGTCCTTGTACTTGTGCGGCGAACGGATGACGCAGTACACGTTCTTCTCCGTCGGCAACGGCACCGGGCCCACAACAGTCGCACCAGCGCGAGTGACGGTGTCCACGATCTTTCGCGCAGCACTGTCGATCACAGCGTGGTCGTACGACTTGAGCCGGATGCGGATCTTCTGTCCCGCCATGGCGTCGTCTCTTTCTTTTGTTCCTTCCGGCCATCAACCTCCCGCCGCGGATGCGACAGGGGTCTGTGCCGGCTGACCATGACCGACCCCCGAGGTCGGGCGTGTCGGCTGATCCTGGCGGACGAAGCTCTCGCTTCTCATCTGTCAGGGCCGACGGCGCTTCTACTCATTGGCTGCTCGGTCCGAACCCGCGATTTCGCAGATTCATCGATCCGATAGTGTTCCGGGCTGTTCGCGGCCAGAAGGCCGCAGTGCAGGGGTCAACACCCAGAACGCAACCTGACTATCTTTTCACAGCCGCGTGCATCCGCGCAATTCCGGGGGTTGTGCTTGTGAGTGAAGTCTCAGACGCTGGCCGCCTGCTGTGACTTCGCCCGCTCGAGGGCCCGCTGGCGGGCGGCTTCGGACTCCGCGGCGAGGCGCTGCGCGTTCTCCGGGTCGCGGGTGAGGTTCTCTCCCGTCTCGGGATCGAAGACCATGACCTTGGCCGGGTCGAACCAGAGTTCCATGGTATCGCCCTCGCGCACCGAGGTGGACGGGTCGAGGACCGCGACGACCTGCGTGCGCGCGCCCTCGCCGTCGAGGTCGCGGTCGAGCTCCTCAAGTGCCTTCCTCACCGCCGGCTCCGCTTCGAAGGGGATGTAGGCGTAGACCTCGTTGCCGAGCCATTCGGTGACATCGACCTCGGCGCTGAGGAGCGCTCCCCCGCCGCGCTTCGCCTCGTCGAGGGTCGCCGCATCATGGAAGTCCTCGGGCCGGATGCCGGCGACGAGGTACTGCGGGGCGCCGCGCAGCTTCTCCGCCTCGGCGGCCGGGAGGCTGAACTCTCCGAACGGGGAGCGGAGCCGCCCGTCGACGTTCTCCACCGGCAGGAAGTTCATCGGCGGCGACCCGATGAAGCCGGCGACGAAGAGGTTGACGGGCTCGTCGTAGAGCTCCTGCGGGCTCGCGTACTGCTGGAGCACGCCCTTCTTCAGCACCGCGACCTTGTCGCCCAGGGTCATCGCCTCGGTCTGGTCGTGGGTGACGTAGACGGTGGTGACGCCGAGGTTGCGCTGCATCCGCGAGATCTCGGTGCGCATCTGGATGCGCAGCTTCGCATCGAGGTTCGACAGCGGCTCGTCGAAGAGGAACGCCTTCGCGTCGCGGACGATCGCCCGGCCCATCGCCACCCGCTGGCGCTGCCCGCCGGAGAGGTTCGCGGGTTTGCGGTCGAGGTGGTCGCGGAGTTCGAGCAGCGTCGCCGCCCGGTTGACCCGCTCGTCGATCTCCTCCTTCGAGTACTGCCCCTTGGCGAGCATGAGCGGGAACGCGATGTTCTCGGCGACGGTCAGGTGCGGATAGAGGGCGTAGTTCTGGAACACCATGGCGAGGTCGCGTTCGCGGGGTGCGGAGTCGTTGACGCGTTCGTCGTCGATGCGCAGGTCGCCCTCGGTGATGTCCTCGAGGCCGACGATCATCCGCAGCAGGGTCGACTTGCCCGAGCCCGAGGGGCCGACGAGGATGACGAACTCGCCCTCGGCGATCCGCAGGCTGACATCGCTGATCGCGGGGTACCCGTCGCCGTAGCGCTTGATGATGTTCCGCAGTTCGATCTCGGACATGGTTCTCAACTCCGCTGGTGTGGGGTGGTGGGCGTGGGGCTCATCCCTTGACGGCTCCCGAGGTCAGACCGGAGACGATCTGGCGCTGGAAGAGCAGGACGATGATGATGATCGGGATCGTGACGATGATCGCCGCCGCGGAGATCGCGCCGGCGGGCTCTTCGAACTGGCTGGCGCCGGTGAAGAAGGACAGGGCCGCGGGCACCGGTCGGGCCGCAGAGGTCGAGGTCAGCGAGATCCCGTAGACGAAGTCGTTCCACGCGATGAAGAACGCGATGATCGCCGTGGTGAAGACGCCGGGGGCGGCCAGGGGCACGATGACCTTGCGGAAGGCCTGGAAGCTCGTCGCCCCGTCGACCTGCGCGGCCTGCTCGAGCTCCCACGGGATCTGGCGGAAGAATGCGGCAAGCGTCCAGATCGAGATCGGCAGGGTGAGCGAGAGGTACGGGATGATGAGGCCCGCCCACGTGTCGTAGAGCCCGATCGCCGACCAGATCCGGAACAGCGGGGTGACGAGCGAGATGACGGGGAAGATCGACACGGCCAGGGCCATCGTGAGGATGAGCTTCTTGCCCGGGAAGTCGAGACGGGCCACCGCGTAGGCCGTGAGCGTGGCGAGGACGACGGCGATGACGGTGGCGATGAGGCAGATCCCGATCGAGTTGACGAGCGCGGGGAGGAAGAGGTCCTTCGCGGCCCCGGTGAAGATCAGCTCGTAGTTCGACCAGTCGATCGCGGTGGGCCAGAACTGCTTGTTCGCGATGTCGCCGGGAGATTTCAGCGACAGGGAGACGATCCACACGACGGGGAAGAGCGCGTAGACGGCGACGACGAGGCTGATGACGATCCACCAGACGGTGTGCTTGCGGCCGGACATCGTCTCACTCACCTCTCGCCTGGGCCAGGTCGACCTTGAAGAACTTGATGAAGATGAAGCAGATGAGGGCGACGCTGAGGAAGAGCAGCACCGACAGCGCCGAGCCCATGCCCAGCTGCAGCTGGCCGATCGACTGGTTGTACGTGAGGAACGAGACCGTCGCGGTGTTCTGCGCGCCGGCGGTCATGACGAACACGGAGTCGAAGACGCGGAACGCGTCGAGGGTGCGGAAGAGCAGCGCCACCATGATGGCCGCCTTCATGTTCGGGATGATCACCTTCCACATCCGCTGCCACCAGGTCGCGCCGTCGACGGTCGCCGCCTCGAGCATGTCGCTGGGGATCTGCGCGAGACCGGAGAGGAGGAGCAGGGAGATGAACGGCGTCGTCTTCCAGATCTCCGCGGCGCAGATGACGATGAACGAGGACCAGAAGTCGCCGAACCAGTCGAAGGCCGGCATCGACAGCCACGTGCCGACGAAGCCGGTGCCGAGGTCGAAGGCATACTTCCAGGAGAACGCCGCGACGACGGTGATGATGCCGTAGGGGATGAGGATGGCCGTGCGCACCCACGGCCGCACTGCTTTCAGCGCGTTGAGCATGACGAGCGCGAGCGCGAACCCGAGGACGAGTTCGACGGCGACAGTGACGACCGTGAGCAGCAGGGTCACCCCGACCGTCTGCCACCACAGCGGATCGGTGAGGATGACGAGGTAGTTCTGCCCCCAGTTGACGTAGCGGTTGTCCGGGTCGGTCATCCGGTAGTTGAAGAACGAGAAGTACACCGCCTGGAGGATGGGATAGCCGGTGACGGCGAGGAGGATGATGACCGCGGGGGCCGAGAGCATCCACCCGAGTCTCGTCTCACCGCGCTGCCGGTTCGACACCTTTGCTTTCACAGCAGCCTCTCCCCCTTGAGGATCTCGAGGATGAATTCCTGGGACCGCGCGGGCGTGGAGTCCGGACGGACCGCCTCCGGCGGGTGCCACGACTTCTGGATTCCGCCGGTCACCTCGTTGTAGTAGGGCGTCAGCGGCCGGGCGGCGGAGACCTGGAGCGATTCGGCGATGACCGGTGCCGCGGGGAACGCCTCCTGCACCTCCGGGTCGTCGAAGGCGGCGAGGTTCGACGGGGCGTTGCCGTCGGTGAGGAAGTACGCGGACTGCTTCTCCGGTGAGCGGATGCAGTCGACGGCCTGGAAGGCGAGGTCCGGGTTCTCCGAGAAGGCACCGACGCCGAGGTTGATCCCGCCCAGCGGCGGCCGCGATTCCTGCCCCTCGTCGACGCGGGGGTAGAGGGTCCACCCGATGTCGTCGAGGACCGCCTGGTCGAGGCTGCCGTCCTCGACGGCGGCCTGCGAGGCCGAGTAGATGAAGGGCCAGTTGACCATGAAGCCGCCGTCGTCGCTCTGGAATTCGAGCATCGCCCCGTTCTCGTCGAGGTTCGACAGCGCGGGGCCGCCGACGCCGGTCTCGGCGATCCGCTCCATGATGCCCGCAGCACTCCGACCGGCCTCGGAGTCGAGGCCGAGGGTGACCTGGTCGGGCGAATCGGCGTCGGGGTTCTCGACGATCTGCCCGCCGGCGGATTCGACCATCGCATTGATCCACACCGTCAGCGACTCGGCCCTGATGCCCTGCACGCCGACGCGCTTGTCCTGACCCTCGGCGGCATCGATGATCTCGTCCCAGGTCACCGGTTGGGACATATCGAGCCCGGCCGCCTCGGCGACGGATTTGCGGTACCACAGCAGCTGGGTGTTGGCCCAGAACGGGGCGGCGACGAGGACGTCCTGCCGGGTGGAGGATTCGACCGAGGAGGGAATGACCCCGTCGGTGAACTCCCCGATGTACTCCTCGGGGACGGGAGCGAGGTAGTCGGCGTTGGCCATCTCGGCGACGTAGACCGGGTCGAGGCTCATGATGTCGATCGACGAGTCCGCCGAGGCGAGGCGGCGGATGAGCTGCTCGCGCTGGCTGGGTGCATCGTTGGGCAGCAGGCTCGTCGAGATCCGGTACGCCCCGTCGGCCTCGGCCGTGCACTGTTCGGCGATCGTCGCCTGTCCCCCGTTGTCGGGGTTGATGTACCACGTCAGGGTCGGTGTCGAGGTGTTCGCACTGCAGCCGGTGACTGCGACGAGACCGAGCAGCGCGCCGCCGGCCAGCGCCAGTCGCCACGGTCGGTGCTTCCTTGCCTTCTCCGTCATCGCTCACCTGCCACTCTGCAGCGTTGCACATGTCATGGTCGTCTGTGAGCCACATTACCCCAAGTCAGGCGGAATGGAATCACTCGAGCGCGATCCACACGGCACTGTCCGCACTCAGCACCCCCTCCGACATTGCGTCAGGGTGACTTGCGGCGATGAGGTCCCCCGCCGGCAGCCCGGTGAGCACCCGCGGCGCGGCTGTGAGGTTCGCGATCACGAGGAAGGTGCCGGTGGCGGTCGCGCTCGTGAAGGCGAGGAGACCGGCGCCGGGATCGTCGAGGGCGTGCCACGCGAAGGCTCCGGTTCCGATCCCCCGGGCGCGTCGGAGGGCGATGAGCTCGGTGTAGAGGCGAAGCTGTGAGTCCGCGGCGGCGCGCTGCGCGTCGCGGGCGAGGCCGCGGTGCGACTCGGGTTGGGGCAGCCATGTCTGAGCGCCGGCGCGGGTGCCGAAGCCGAGGTGGTCATCCGTGTCCGACCAAGGGTAGGGCGTGCGCGCCCCGTCCCGTCCGAGTTCGGTCCCCCCGCTGCGGGCGAACACCGGATCCCGTCGCTCATCGGCTGCCAGCTGCGTGTGCTCGGGCAGGCCGAGTTCGTCGCCCTGGTAGACGTAGGCGGAGCCGGGCAGGCCGAGTTCGACGAGCGCCATCGCGGCCGCGAGCCGCCGGCCCCGCGCCTCGTCCGGCTGCGGGTCCGCGGGCCCGATGCCGCGCTGATGCGGCGGCGGGGTGGGAAGTCCGAAGCGGCTGGCATGGCGGACGGTGTCGTGGTTCGACATCACCCACGTCGGGCTCGCCCCGACCTCGGCGGCTGCCGCGAAGGTCTCGTCGACGGCGCGGTGGAGGTTCCCCGGGTCGACGCCGGCCATGAGGAAGGTGAAGTTGAAGGCCTGATCCATCTCGTCGTCGCGGACGTAGCGGAAGAGGCGCGAGAGCGGTTCGACCCAGGCTTCGGCGACGAGGATCCGCTCCCCCGGATAGCCGTCGAGGACCCGCCGCCACGCCCGGTAGACGTCATGGACACCGTCCTGGTCGAAGAACGGCGAGGCCGCAGTCGGTGACGCCGCCAGGCCCGCGTCTCCGTCGCCGGCGGGCTGGTGATCGGGCAGGCCCTCGGCCTTGATGAGACCGTGGGCGACATCGACGCGGAAGCCGTCGACGCCGCGGTCGAGCCAGAAACGCAGGACTCCCTCGAACGCCTCCCGCACGGCAGGGTTGTCCCAGTTGAGGTCGGGCTGCGTGGGATCGAAGAGATGAAGGTACCAGTCGTCGCTGCCGTCGACCCGGGTCCATGCAGGACCCCCGAAGACCGACGTCCAGTTGTTCGGCGGCGCCTCCCCGCCGTCCCGACCGGTGCGGAAGATGTACATGTCACGGGCAGGGTCCCCCGCCTCGGCGCTCATGGCCTTCTGGAACCACGGATGGGCGGCGGACGTGTGATTGGGGACGAGATCGACGATGACCCGCACTCCCGCGGCATGGGCGCGGGCGATGAGCGCATCGAAGTCGGCGAGCGTGCCGAAGACGGGATCGACGTCCCGGTAGTCGCTGATGTCGTAGCCGGCGTCGTTGCCGGGCGAGGGGTAGAACGGGGAGAGCCAGATCGCGTCGACGCCGAGGTCGGCGAAGTGGTCGAAGCGCTCGAGGATCCCCGGCAGGTCGCCGATCCCATCGCCGTCGCCGTCGGCGAACGAGCGCGGATAGACCTGGTAGATGACGGCGTCGGCCGCCCAGTTCCGCCCCTCTGTCATGCTCTGTCTCCTCACTGTGCGATGCGGGCTGTGCGAAAGTCCAGCATAGACGCCGCAGGGGCCGCAATCATGATGATTGCGGCCCCTGTGGGCTTCAGCGCTGAGCGGTGAGGCTCAGTGGAGAAGAATCAGATCACTCGATGATCTTGGTGACTCGACCTGCACCGACGGTGCGGCCGCCTTCGCGGATGGCGAAGCGGAGGCCTTCCTCCATGGCGATCGGCTGGATGAGCTCGACCGACATGTCGGTGTTGTCGCCGGGCATGACCATCTCGGTGCCCTCGGGCAGCGTGATGACGCCGGTGACGTCGGTGGTCCGGAAGTAGAACTGCGGACGGTAGTTCGAGTAGAACGGGTTGTGACGGCCGCCCTCGTCCTTGCTCAGGATGTAGACCTGACCTTCGAACTTGGTGTGCGGGGTGATCGAACCCGGCTTGACGATGACCTGGCCGCGCTCGACGTCTTCGCGCTTGGTGCCGCGGAGAAGCAGACCGACGTTCTCACCTGCACGGGCATCCGGCAGGGTCTTGCGGAACATCTCGATGGCGGTGACGGTCGTCTTCGACGAGTTCGGCTTGATGCCGACGATCTCGATCTCCTCGTTGGGGAGGAGGACGCCGCGCTCGACACGACCGGTGACGACGGTTCCACGACCGGTGATCGTGAAGACGTCCTCGACGGGCATGAGGAAGGGCTTGTCGATGTCGCGCTCCGGCTCCGGAACGTACTCGTCGACCTGATCCATGAGGTCTTCGACGGTCTTGACCCACTTCTCGTCGCCCTCGAGGGCCTTGAGAGCGGAGACCTGGACGACGGGAGCGTTGTCGCCGTCGAACTCCTGGCTCGAGAGCAGGTCGCGGACCTCGAACTCGACGAGCTCGAGGAGCTCTTCGTCGTCGACCATGTCGGACTTGTTGAGAGCCACGACGATGTAGGGCACACCGACCTGACGCGCGAGCAGGACGTGCTCACGGGTCTGCGGCATCGGACCGTCGGTGGCGGCGACCACGAGGATCGCGCCGTCCATCTGAGCAGCACCGGTGATCATGTTCTTGATGTAGTCGGCGTGACCAGGGGCATCGACGTGAGCGTAGTGACGCTTCTCGGTCTGGTACTCAACGTGCGAGACGTTGATGGTGATGCCGCGCTCCTTCTCCTCAGGTGCGTTGTCCACCTGGTCGAAGGCGCGAGCCTCGTTGAGATCGGGGTACTTGTCCGCCAGGACCTTGGTGATCGCAGCGGTCAAGGTGGTCTTTCCGTGGTCAACGTGGCCGATGGTGCCGATGTTGACGTGCGGCTTAGTCCTATCGAAACTAGCCTTTGCCACTGGGTTCCTCCTCGTGGTTGGCAAAAGATATGCGGTTCATATCTTAGACCTTTGTTGGTTATCTTTCATTCCAGTGATGTTGTTCTACATCACCTTGGCGATGAGCTGTGGAGATTACTCTCCGCCACGCATCTTCTGGATGATCTCGTCGGCCACAGCCTTCGGGACCTCCGCATAGCTGGAGAACTGCATCGAGTACACCGCGCGGCCCTGGGTCTTCGACCGCAGGTCTCCGATGTAGCCGAACATCTCCGACAGCGGGACCACAGCCTTGACGACCTTCACGCCGGAAGCGTCGTCCATGGACTGGATCTGGCCACGCCGAGAGTTCAGGTCGCCGATGACGTCGCCCATGTACTCCTCAGGGGTGCGCACCTCGACTTCCATGACCGGCTCGAGCAGAACCGGGTTCGCCTTCTTCACGGCCTCCTTGAGGACCATCGAACCGGCGATCTTGAACGCCATCTCCGAGGAGTCGACGTCGTGGTAGGCACCGTCGACCAGAGTGGCCTTGATGCCGACCAGCGGGTAGCCGGCGAGGACGCCGAGCTGCATCGCATCCTGGATGCCGGCGTCGACGCTCGGAATGTACTCACGAGGCACGCGACCGCCGGTGATGGCGTTCTCGAACTCGTAGATCGTGTCGCCGTCGACCTCGAGAGGCTCGAAGGTCACCTGGACCTTGGCGAACTGTCCCGATCCACCTGTCTGCTTCTTGTGGGTGTAGTCGTACTTCTCGACGGCGCGACGGATCGTCTCGCGGTACGCGACCTGCGGCTTGCCGACGTTCGCCTCGACCTTGAACTCGCGACGCATGCGGTCGACGAGGATGTCGAGGTGGAGCTCGCCCATGCCGCGGATGACGGTCTGGCCGGTCTCCGGGTCGAGTTCGACCTGGTAGGTCGGATCCTCTTTGACGAACTTCTGGATGGCAGCCGAGAGCTTCTCCTGGTCGCCCTTCGTCTTGGGCTCGATGGCCACGGAGATGACGGGCTCGGGGAAGGTCATCGACTCGAGAGCGATCGGGTGTGCGGGATCGCACAGCGTGTCGCCCGTCGTCGTGTCCTTGAGACCGATGAACGCGTAGATGTGACCGGCGATCGCCTCTTCGACCGGGTTCTCCTTGTTGGAGTGCATCTGGAAGAGCTTTCCGACGCGCTCCTTCTTTCCGCTCGTGGCGTTGAGAACCTGCTCGCCCGACTTCACCTGTCCCGAGTACACGCGGACGTAGGTGAGCGCACCGAAGAACGGGTGCGTGGCCACCTTGAACGCGAGTGCCGAGAACGGCTCGTCGACGGAGGGCTTGCGGACGATCTCCTCTTCCTCGTTGCTCGGGTTGTGTCCGATCATCGGAGGCACGTCGAGCGGCGAGGGGAGGTAGTCGAGGACAGCGTTGAGCATGGGCTGGACGCCCTTGTTCTTGTACGCGGAACCGCACATCACCGGGAAGGCCTCGGACTCGATGACGAGAGCGCGGATGCCGGCCTTGAGCTCGGCGACCGAGATCTCCTCACCCTCGAGGTACTTCTCCATGAGCTCTTCCGAGCTCTCGGCGACGTCCTCGACGAGCTGGGCACGGTACTCTTCGGCCTTGTCCGCAAGATCCGCGGGGATCTCGATCTCGGTCATGTCCTGACCCTTCTTGGACTCGTCAGGCCAGATGTAGGCCTTCATCTCAAGAAGGTCGACGATGCCCTCGAAGTCGGACTCGGCGCCGATCGGCAGCTGGATGACGAGCGGCTTCGCACCGAGGCGGTCCTTGATGGTCTGCACGGTGAAGTAGAAGTCCGCACCGAGCTTGTCCATCTTGTTGACGAAGCACACACGCGGAACGTTGTACTTGTCAGCCTGACGCCACACGGTCTCGGACTGCGGCTCAACGCCTTCCTTGCCGTCGAACACGGCGACGGCGCCGTCGAGGACGCGGAGCGAGCGCTCCACCTCGACGGTGAAGTCGACGTGTCCCGGGGTGTCGATGATGTTGATCTGGTAATCGTGCCAGTAGCAGGTCGTCGCGGCCGACGTGATCGTGATGCCGCGCTCCTGCTCCTGCTCCATCCAGTCCATCGTCGAGGCACCGTCGTGGGTCTCGCCGATCTTGTAGTTCACACCGGTGTAGAACAGGATGCGTTCGGTCGTAGTGGTCTTACCGGCATCGATGTGGGCCATGATGCCGATATTGCGGACCTTGTTCAGGTCGGTGAGCACGTCAAGTGCCACGGTGTCTCTCTCTCAATCGATGACTTGACCGCAGACCCTTCCCTCCCGACCGGTCTGCGCAGCAGACCGATCGGGCGGCAAGGGCGACGATCACCAGCGGTAGTGGGCGAAGGCCTTGTTGGACTCGGCCATCTTGTGGGTGTCCTCACGGCGCTTGACAGCGGCACCGAGGCCGTTGCCCGCGTCGAGGATCTCATTCATGAGGCGCTCGGTCATCGTCTTCTCACGGCGCTGGCGGGCGTAGCCCACGAGCCAGCGCAGTGCCAGGGTCGTCGAACGAGCAGGACGGACGTCGACCGGCACCTGGTAGGTCGCACCGCCGACGCGGCGGGAGCGGACCTCGAGGGACGGGCGAATGTTGTCGAGAGCCTTCTTGAGGTTGGCAACCGGGTCGTTGCCGTTCTTCTCGCGGGTGCCCTCGAGGGCACCGTAGACGATGCGCTCGGCGGTCGAGCGCTTGCCGTCGAGCAGGATCTTGTTGATCAGCTGCGTGACGAGCGGCGAGTTGAAGACCGGGTCGACGACGATCGGTCGCTTCGGTGCAGGACCTTTGCGCGGCATTACTTCTTCTCCCTCTTCGCTCCGTACTTGCTGCGGGCCTGCTGACGGCCCTTGACACCCTGGGTGTCGAGCGAACCGCGCACGATCCGGTAGCGCACACCCGGAAGGTCCTTGACACGGCCACCGCGCACGAGCACGATCGAGTGCTCCTGCAGGTTGTGTCCCTCACCGGGGATGTACGCGGTCACTTCGATCTGGCTCGAGAGCTTGACACGAGCGACCTTGCGAAGAGCCGAGTTCGGCTTCTTGGGGGTCGTGGTGTACACACGGGTGCACACGCCGCGACGCTGGGGGCTGCCCTTCAGGGCAGGGGCGTCGGACCCTGCGGACTTGTTATGCCGTCCTTTGCGGACGAGCTGCTGGATTGTCGGCACTAAGCGTTCTCCATTGCTTCTCGATGAACCTAATTCCCACATCGGCCGCGACGCAGGTCGCGTTTGTGAACCGTGGGACATATCCGACTGAACACCGGGTGAAGCTTGACTCCCGATGCCAGTAACCACGCGGCCTCACGCACCCTGCGCTCGGGAGTGTCGCAAGGACACGCGCGCGCAGGGTTCTGCTCGGTCGGGCGGCCTGCGCCGGTCGCACTCACACGGGGTCCAGGCCTCACAACACACCTGGCATGATCGTCCGACGACGCAGATAACACAATCAGTCGCCTCCCAGAATATCGCGTGCGCGAGCCTCCGGTCAAAATCGCCGGAAGCGGCGTATCCTGCTCCGCCCGGCCGCCCTCGGGCGGAGAGACACGGGTCACGATATAGCAGGGTCGCTTCCTTGACTCATTCAAGAAAACCATGCAAGGGTGAAGGGGTGACAGAGGAACAACAGGCGCCGACGGGGAACTATTCCGCGATCCTGCGGACCAGCTCCCTGCGCGTGACGAAGCAGAGAGTCGCGGTGCTGGCAGCGGTGGACTCCCATCCCCACGCCGACACCGAGACCGTCATCCGCGCGGTCAGACAGGACCTCCCCGAGGTCTCCCATCAGGCCGTCTACGACTCACTCCACACCCTCACCGAGGCGGGTCTCCTCCGCTGCATCCAACCGTCCGGGTCCGTCTCCCGGTACGAGCGGCGCATCGGCGACAACCACCACCATCTCGTGTGCCGGGAGTGCAGCCGGATCGTCGACATCGACTGCACGGTCGGTCAGGCCCCGTGCCTGACCCCATCACACGATCACGGCTTCGTCATCGACGAGGCCGAGGTGACGTTCTGGGGTCTGTGCCCGGACTGCGCCCGTCGCAGTGCGGCTCCGGAGCCCGAACTCGAACTGCCCTCTGTCGTCTGAGCCGGGAGGCGCTCTCGCTGCGCCCTTCCGTCGCCATCAGCTGAGCCCGCCCGGGGCTCGACACCGAAAGGAACACCATGACCGACACCTCCACTGCAGGCGGCTGCCCAGTCGTCCACACGTCTTCGGGTGCCAACCCGACGTCCGAACCCGGATCGCTGACCACTCCCCTGCAGGGCGACGCCAACGCCCAGTGGTGGCCCAACCGTCTCAACCTCAAGATCCTCGCGAAGAACCAGCCCGCCCGCGACCCGATGGACGCCGACTTCGACTACGCGGCGGAGTTCTCCACCCTCGACTACGACGGGCTCAAGGCGGACCTCGCCGCGCTGATGACGACGAGCGAGGACTGGTGGCCGGCCGACTTCGGCAACTACGGTCCGTTCATGATCCGCATGGCCTGGCACTCCGCCGGCACCTACCGCGTCCAGGACGGCCGCGGCGGCGGCGGTGAGGGCCAGCAGCGCTTCGCGCCGCTCAACTCATGGCCGGACAATGTCGGACTCGACAAGGCCCGCCGCCTCCTGTGGCCGGTGAAGAAGAAGTACGGCAAGAAGATCTCGTGGGCCGACCTCTTCATCCTCGCGGGCAATGTCGCCCTCGAGCAGATGGGATTCAAGACCTTCGGCTTCGCCGGCGGTCGTGCCGACGTGTGGGAGCCCGACAACGACGTCTACTGGGGTTCGGAGACCGAATGGCTGGGCACCGACAAGCGCTACGCGGGCAACCGTGAGCTGCAGAAGCCGCTCGCGGCGACGACGATGGGCCTCATCTACGTCAACCCCGAGGGCCCCGAGGGCGAACCCGACCCGGTCAAGGCCGCCGCTGACATCCGCGAGACCTTCGGCCGGATGGCGATGAACGACGAGGAGACCGTCGCCCTCATCGCCGGCGGCCACACCTTCGGCAAGACCCACGGCGCCGGCCCCGAGAGCCACAAGGGTGCGGATCCGGAAGCCGGTGCCCTCGAGGAGCAGGGGCTCGGCTGGAAGTCCGACTTCGGCACCGGTTCGGGCAACGACGCGATCGGCAGCGGCATCGAGGTCACGTGGACCTACCACCCGACCCGCTGGGACAACGAGTTCTTCCACATCCTCTTCGCGTACGAGTGGGAGAAGTTCGAGAACGAGGGCGGCCACATCCAGTGGCGTCCGGTCGACGGCGGCGGCGACGACATGGTGCCGATGGCCCAGGGTGAGGGACGCCGTGAGCCCCGCATGCTCACGACCGACCTCTCGCTGCGCTTCGACCCCGCCTACGAGAAGATCTCGCGTCGCTTCAAGGACGATCAGAAGGCCTTCGAGGACGCGTTCGCCCGTGCGTGGTTCAAGCTCACGCACCGCGACATGGGACCCGCGACCCGCTACCTCGGACCCGAGGTGCCGAACGAGGACCTCATCTGGCAGGATCCGATCCCAGCGGGCACCCCGCTCAACAACGGCGAGGTCGAACTCGTCAAGGCGGCCGTGCGCAACTCGGGCCTCAGCGTCTCCCAGCTCGTGTCGACGACGTGGGCCGCCGCGTCCTCGCACCGCGTCTCCGACATGCGCGGCGGCGTCAACGGCGGTCGCCTGCGGCTGGAACCACAGCGGAACTGGACGGCCAATGAGCCGGCCAAGCTCGCCGAGGTGATCGGCGTGCTCGAGCGCATCGCCGCCGAGACCGGCGCCTCCTTCGCCGATGTCGTCGCGATCGCCGGGGCCGTCGGCGTCGAGACCGCCGCCGCGGCTGCGGGCTTCGACGTCACCGTGCCCGTGTCGACCGGACGCGGGGACGCCTCGCAGGAGCAGACGGACGTCGAGTCCTTCTCCTACCTCGAGCCGACCCACGACGGCTTCCGGAACTACCTCACCCCGGGCCTGCCGCTGGCCGCCGAGTATCTCCTCCTCGACCAGGCGAGCCTGCTCGGGCTCACCACCTCCGAGCTCACGGTGCTCATCGGCGGACTCCGCGTCCTCGGCGCGAACTACGAGGACTCCGAGCTCGGTGTGTTCACCGACCGCAAGGGCGAGCTGACGAACGACTTCTTCGTCAACCTCCTCGAGCTCGGCAACACGTGGAAGGCCGTCGGCGATTCGGCGACGACCAACCTCTACGAGTCCTACTCCCCGGCCGGTGAGAAGCTGTGGTCGGGCAGCCGTGTCGACCTGCTCTTCGGGTCGAACTCCGAGCTGCGCGCGATCGCCGAGGTCTACGCCTCCGACGATGCACAGGAGAAGTTCGTCAACGACTTCGTCAATGCCTGGTCGAAGGTCGTCGAGGCCGACCGCTACGACCTCAAGCGCTGAGGTCAGTCTCTCCTCGCCGTGGTGGGCCGCCTCGGCGAGGATGACCTGCCCTGTGAGGAGAGGTGAGAAGGCGGTGTCCCGTTATCGGGGCACCGCCTTCGTCGTGTCCCGCCTCGTCGGTGAATCGTCCGACACCGGAGAGTGTGTCCGCCGCTACACTGGGGGTCATGCCCGACGAACAGCTCGAACCACCGTCCCGCCCGAGGATCCGGGCCTCCGACGCCGACCGCGACGCCGTCCTCGCCGTCATCACCGAGGCGGTGAGCAGCGGTCGCCTCGACCCCGATGAGACCGCCGAGCGGCAGGACGAGGCGATCCGGGCGAAGTACCTCGACGAGCTCGCTCCGCTCATCGTCGACCTGCCCGAAGGACGCGAACTCCACCACCGCCTCGAGCAGCAGACGGGCGGAACGACCCCGGGTGCCCAGATCGTGCCGCGCAATGCACCCGCGCCGCTCTCGCCGACTGCCCCGCCGGGCTCGGCGAGCCCCGTGAACTCGGTGGCGATCATGTCCGGGCGGGAGATCGACGTGCCCGCCGGCACCGCCGAGGTGACGACGTACGCGCTCATGGGCGGGGACAACATCGACCTCACCGAGGTCATGGGTCCCGGCGTCACCGTCGAACTCGTGGCGTATTCGATGTGGGCCGGCAACGACATCTACGTGCCGCCGGGCGTGCAGATCAAGGACGAGACGATCAACATCATGGCCGGCAACGAGATCCGGCAGTCGGCCAGAGGCGACGGCTCGAACGGCACCGTCGTGCTCAAGGGGTTCTCGCTCATGGCCGGCCACGACGTGCACTTGGCCAAAGGCTACCGAGGAAAGGACCAGGGACAGCTGACATGAGAATCGGAATCCTCACCTCCGGCGGCGACAGCCCCGGCCTCAACGCCGTCATCCGCGGCATCGTCCGCAAGGGCATCCGCTCGCACGGTTCGTCGTTCGTCGGCATCCGCGACGGCTGGCGGGGTCTGCTCGAGGACGACATGTTCGAGATGTCGATGCTCGACGTCCGCGGCCTCTCCGGACGCGGCGGCACGATCCTCGGCACTTCCCGCACCCACCCCTACGAGGACGGGGGTCCCGCGCGGATGCGGGAGGTGCTCGCCGCGCACGACATCGACGCGATCGTCGCGATCGGCGGTGAGGGGACGCTCTCGGGGGCCTCCCGCCTCGTCGAGGAGGAGGGGATCAACATCGTCGGCGTGCCGAAGACGATCGACAACGACCTCGACAACACCGACTACACGTTCGGCTTCGACACCGCCCAGTCGATTGCCACCGAGGCGATCGACCGTCTGCGCACCACCGCGGAGTCCCACCACCGGTGCATGGTCATCGAGGTGATGGGCCGCAACGTCGGCTGGATCGCCCTCCACTCGGGCATGGCCGGCGGGGCGCACGCGATCCTCATGCCGGAGTTCCCCGTGTCGATGGAGCAGATCGGGCAGTGGGTGACCTCGGCGCGGGATCGCGGTCGCGCCCCGATCGTCGTCGTCGCCGAGGGCTTCGTGCCCGAGGGCCTCGACGAGCAGATCGCCGACCGCGGAGTCGACTCCCGGGGCCGGGCCCGCCTCGGCGGCATCGCCAACTACCTCGCGCCGCTCATCGAGGAGCAGACGGGCATCGAGACCCGCGCGACGATCCTCGGTCACCTGCAGCGGGGCGGCTCCCCCACCGCCTACGACCGGGTTCTCTCGACGCGTCTGGGCATGGCCGCGGCCGACCTCGCCCACGGTGAGCAGTGGGGCAAGATGGCGAGCCTCAAGGGCACCGACATCGTCGCCGTCGAGATGGCCTCGGCCGTCGACAGCCTCAAGACCGTGCCGCTCGACCGGTGGGAAGAGGCGCAGGTCCTCTTCGGCTGAGAGTCTGCGGTGCAGCTGCGGGCGGGAAGCGTGTCCGCGCTGGAAGCGGTTGCGCTGGGCAGAAGTGTTTCTGCCGGCGAGAAGTTTGCGACACGCACGTTGCGCCTGCGAAAAGTCGTTCTGCCCATCGACTGGTTGCCCGCAGAACGACTTTTGGCCGACAGTCACAATCGGCACAAGCGTGTCGCGGGCGAGTGCCCGCAAGAAGCGCGTACGCCGGCCAGAAGTGTGTCTGCCTGCTGGAAGAGTGTGCGCCGGCTGGAAGTGAGTCAGCCTGCTGGAAGTGTGTCCGCGCCGGAAGCGGTTGCGCTGGGCAAAAGTGGTTCTGCCGGCGAGAAGTTTGCGACACGCACGCTGTGTCGGCGAAAAGTCGTTCTGCCCATCGACTGGTTGCCTGCAGAACGACTTTTGGCCGACAGTCACAATCGGCACAAGCATGTCGCGGGCATGCAGAAGGGGCACCCACCGAATCGGTGGGTGCCCCTTGCGTGCACTCGGAGGCGGCCGAGTCGCCTCAGCCGGTCAGCGGACCGGACTGCGGCAGCTCAATGCCGACTCAGCTGAAGGCGCCGTAGTCGTAGTCCTCGAGCGGGATGGCGGAGCCGGAATCGGATCCGATGCCCGCGTAGAAGTCACCGTAGCTGTTGGTGAACATCTCCGCCTTCGCCTCCTCCGTCGGCTCCACAACGATGTTGCGGTGCGTCTGGAGACCGGTGCCGGCCGGGATGAGCTTACCGAGGATGACGTTCTCCTTCAGACCCATGAGCGTGTCCGACTTGCCTTCCATCGCGGCCTCGGTGAGGACGCGCGTCGTCTCCTGGAAGGACGCAGCCGAGAGCCACGACTCGGTCGCCAGCGAGGCCTTCGTGATGCCCATGAGCTCATCACGCGCCGAGGCGGGCTGACCGCCTTCGGCGACCACGCGACGGTTCTCCGCCTGGTAGCGCCCACGGTCGACGAGCTCGCCGGGCAGCAGGTTCGTGTCGCCCGACTCGATGACGGTGACGCGACGCAGCATCTGGCGCACGATGACCTCGATGTGCTTGTCGTGGATGCCCACGCCCTGCGAGCGGTACACCTTCTGCACCTGCTCGACGAGGAAGCGCTCGGCCTCACGACGACCGCGGATGCGCAGCACCTGCTTCGGGTCGACCGCGCCGACGACGAGCTGCTCGCCCGCCTTGACGTGCTGACCGTCCTCGACGAGGAGGCGGGCACGCTTGGAGACTGCGTGCTCGATCTCGTCGCTGCCGTCATCGGGGGTGATGACAACGAAGCGGGTCTTGCGGCTGTCGTCGATCTTCGCACGACCGGTCGCCTCGGCGATCGGGGCGAAGCCCTTCGGGGTGCGAGCCTCGAAGAGCTCGGTGACACGGGGCAGACCCTGGGTGATGTCACCCGAGGACGCCGCCACACCACCGGTGTGGAAGGTGCGCATCGTCAGCTGGGTGCCGGGCTCGCCGATCGACTGAGCCGCGACGGTGCCGATCGCCTCGCCGATGTCGACGAGCTTGCCGGTGGCCATCGACCGACCGTAGTGCATCGCCGAGATCTGCGTGTCCGAATCCGCGGTGAGCACGGAGTAGACCTTGAGCTCTTCGACGCCGGCGGCCACGAGGGTGTCGATGACATCCGCCGTGACGTCGGTCTTCGCCGGAACGATGACGTTGCCGTCGGCGTCCGTGACATCGGAGACGGTGAGGCGGCCGTAGAGGCTCGTCTCGACGTACTCGTGGGGCACGAGGTTGCCCTCGTGGTCACGCTCGGCCACGGGCAGGGTGATGCCCTTGGTCGAATCCGTGTCCTGGGTGCGGATGATGACGTCCTGCGACACGTCGACGAGGCGACGGGTCAGGTAGCCGGAGTCAGCGGTACGCAGCGCCGTGTCCGCGAGGCCCTTGCGGGCGCCGTGGGAGGCGATGAAGTACTCGAGCACCGACAGGCCCTCGCGGTAGTTCGAGGTGATCGGACGTGGGATGATCTCACCCTTCGGGTTCGTCACCAGACCGCGCATACCGGCGAGCTGACGGACCTGCATCCAGTTACCGGATGCACCGGACTCGACGAGGCGGAGCACCGAGTTCTCTTCCGGGAAGTTCGTCCGCATAACCTGGTCGACCTTCTCGGTGGTCTCGGTCCACAGCTTGACGAGCTCATTGCGACGCTCGTCATCGGTGAGCGCACCGAGTTCGTACTGCTGCTGCACCTTCGTGTCGAGCGCCTCGGCGTTTTCGAGGATCTCCGTCTTCGCCTCAGGCGAGACGACATCGGACATCGCCACGGTGATGCCCGAGCGCGTCGCCCAGTGGAAGCCGCCGGACTTGAAGTTGTCGAGCGTGTGCGCGACCTCGACCTTCGGGTACTCCTCCGCGAGGTGGTTGACGATCCGGCTCAGCGCCTTCTTGTCGATCGTCGAGTTCACGTAGGTGTAGTCCGCGGGCAGGTAGTCGTTGAACAGCGCGCGGCCCAGCGTGGTCTCCACGTCGAGCGGCGTGCCCGGCTCCCAGCCCTCGGGAACATCGAGATCGGTTCCGGGAACGACGTTCTCGAGACGGATCGTCACAGCCGAACCGAGGTCGAGCTCGCCGTGGTCGAAGGCCATGATGGCTTCGCCGAGGCTGGAGAACGACCGGCCTTCACCGGCGAGTCCCCTGCGCTCCGAGGTGAGGTGGTACAGACCGATGATCATGTCCTGGGAGGGCATGGTCACGGGCTTGCCGTCGGAGGGCTTGAGGATGTTGTTGGCCGAGAGCATGAGGATGCGGGCCTCGGCCTGCGCCTCGGGGCTCAGCGGCAGGTGGACGGCCATCTGGTCACCGTCGAAGTCGGCGTTGAACGCCGAGCACACGAGCGGGTGCAGCTGGATGGCCTTGCCCTCGATGAGCTGCGGTTCGAACGCCTGGATGCCCAGACGGTGCAGGGTCGGTGCGCGGTTGAGGAGCACCGGGTGTTCGGTGATGACCTCTTCGAGCACGTCCCACACCTGCGGGTGCTGACGCTCGACCATGCGCTTGGCCGACTTGATGTTCTGCGCGTGGTTGAGATCGACCAGGCGCTTCATGACGAACGGCTTGAACAGCTCGAGCGCCATCGTCTTCGGCAGACCCGCCTGGTGGAGGCTGAGCTGCGGACCGACGACGATGACCGAACGGCCCGAGTAGTCGACGCGCTTGCCGAGCAGGTTCTGGCGGAACCGGCCCTGCTTGCCCTTGAGCATGTCCGACAGCGACTTGAGCGGGCGGTTGCCCGGTCCGGTCACGGGACGACCGCGACGACCGTTGTCGAACAGCGAGTCGACGGCTTCCTGGAGCATCCGCTTCTCGTTGTTGACGATGATCTCGGGAGCACCGAGGTCGAGCAGGCGCTTGAGGCGGTTGTTGCGGTTGATGACGCGACGGTAGAGATCGTTGAGATCCGAGGTCGCGAAGCGACCACCGTCGAGCTGGACCATCGGACGCAGCTCCGGCGGGATCACCGGGACGACGTCGAGGACCATGCCCTCGGGGTTGTTGTCCGTGGTGAGGAACGCGTTGACGACCTTGAGGCGCTTGAGCGCGCGGGTCTTGCGCTGTCCCTTGCCGGTGTTGATGAGCTCGCGCAGCTTCTCGGACTCGGCTTCGAGGTCGAAGTCGAGCAGGCGCTTCTGGATCGCCTCGGCGCCCATGGCACCCGTGAAGTAGAGGCCGAAGCGGGCGAACATCTCGCGGTAGAGGCTCTCGTCGCCCTCGAGGTCGTTGACCTTGAGGTTCTTGAACCGGTCCCACACCTGCTCAAGACGGTCGATCTCGCGATCGGCGTTCTTGCGCAGCTTGTCCATCTCCTTGTCGGCGACGTCGCGCAGCTTCTTCTTGGCCTGCGCGGTTCCGCCGTCGGCTTCGAGGGCCGCGAGGTCCTCTTCGAGCTTCTTGGCACGACGGTCGATGTCGGCGTCACGGCGGTCGCCGATCTGCTGCTTCTCGACGTCGATCTTGTTCTGCAGGCTCGGCAGATCCCGGTGCCGGGACTCCTCGTCGACAGAGGTGATCATGTATGCGGCGAAGTAGATGACCTTCTCGAGGTCCTTCGGCGCGAGATCGAGCAGGTAGCCCAAGCGCGAGGGAACGCCCTTGAAGTACCAGATGTGGGTGACGGGAGCGGCGAGCTCGATGTGGCCCATGCGCTCACGGCGCACCTTGGCACGGGTCACCTCGACGCCGCAGCGCTCGCAGATGATCCCCTTGAAGCGCACGCGCTTGTACTTGCCGCAGGCGCACTCCCAGTCACGGGTGGGGCCGAAGATCTTCTCGCAGAAGAGTCCGTCCTTCTCCGGCTTCAGGGTGCGGTAGTTGATGGTCTCCGGCTTCTTGACCTCACCGTGCGACCAACCGCGGATGTCATCGGCGGTGGCGAGACCGATCCGCAGCTCATCGAAGTAATTGACGTCAGGCACGTAAATCCTCTTTCCTGGTGATGAGCTCAGGGCTCATCGAAAATCTGTGTCGGTTGAAGTGGAAGTGCTCAGACTTCTTCTACGGTCTGGGCTTCGCGGTAGGACAGGTCGATGCCGAGCTCCTCAGCTGCCCGGTAGACCTCGTCCTCCGAGTCGCGCATCTCGACCTGGCCGCCGTCGGACGACAGGACTTCGACGTTGAGGCACAGCGACTGCATCTCCTTGATGAGGACCTTGAACGACTCGGGGATTCCCGGATCGGGCAGGTTCTCACCCTTGACGATGGCTTCGTAGACCTTGACACGGCCCGGGATGTCATCGGACTTGATCGTCAGCAGCTCCTGCAGCGTGTACGCCGCACCGTAGGCCTCGAGGGCCCACACTTCCATCTCACCGAAGCGCTGACCGCCGAACTGCGCCTTACCGCCCAGCGGCTGCTGGGTGATCATCGAGTACGGACCGGTCGAGCGCGCGTGGATCTTGTCGTCGACGAGGTGGTGGAGCTTGAGCATGTACATGTATCCGACGGAGATCGGGTACGGGAACGGCTCGCCGGAGCGGCCGTCAAACAGCTGGGCCTTGCCCGAGGAGTCGATGAGTCGATCACCGTCGCGGTTCGGGGTCGTCGCGTCGAGCAGTCCGCGCAGCTCCTGCTCGTGCGCACCGTCGAAGACCGGGGTGGCCAGGTTGGTGCCCGGCTCGGCTTCGCGGGCGAGCTGCGGAAGCTCCTCGGCCCACTCGGGGCTGCCCTCGATCTTCCATCCCTGCTTGGAGATCCATCCGAGGTGGATCTCGAAGACCTGTCCGATGTTCATACGACGCGGAACACCGTGCGGGTTGAGGATGACGTCGACGGGGGTTCCGTCGGCGAGGAACGGCATGTCCTCGACCGGCAGGATCGTCGAGATGACGCCCTTGTTGCCGTGGCGGCCGGCCATCTTGTCGCCGATCGTGATCTTGCGTCGCTGGGCGACGTAGACGCGGACCATCTGGTTGACGCCGGGCGAGAGCTCGTCGTCGTCCTCACGGTCGAAGACCCGCACACCGATGACGGTGCCGATCTCGCCGTGGGGCACGCGCAGCGAGGTGTCGCGGACCTCACGGGACTTCTCACCGAAGATCGCCCGGAGCAGACGCTCCTCCGGGGTCAGCTCGGTCTCACCCTTCGGGGTGACCTTGCCGACGAGGATGTCGCCGTCGGTGACCTCGGCGCCGATACGGATGATGCCGCGATCGTCGAGGTCGGCGAGGGCGTCGGGCGAGATGTTCGGGATGTCCCGGGTGATCTCCTCGGCACCGAGCTTGGTGTCGCGGGCGTCGACCTCGTGCTCCTCGATGTGGATCGAGGAGAGGACGTCGTCCTGGACCAGGCGCTGCGAGAGGATGATCGCATCCTCGAAGTTGTAGCCCTCCCACGACATGAACGCGACGAGGAGGTTCTTGCCGAGAGCCATCTCGCCGCCCTCGGTCGAGGGTCCGTCGGCGAGCACCGCACCGACCTCGACGCGGTCTCCCTCGTCGACGATGATGCGCTGGTTGTACGACGTGCCGTGGTTCGAGCGCTTGAACTTCGAGGCCCGGTAGGTCTGCTGGGTGCCGTCGTCGGCGAGGACGGTGACGAAGTCAGCCGACACCTCGGTGACCACACCCGACTTCTCGGCGACGATGACGTCACCGGCGTCGACCGCGGCGCGGTACTCCATGCCGGTGCCCACGACGGGGGCCTCGGACATGACCAGCGGCACGGCCTGACGCTGCATGTTCGCACCCATGAGGGCGCGGTTGGCGTCGTCGTGCTCGAGGAACGGGATGAGCGCCGAGGCGACCGACACCATCTGACGCGCGGAGACGTCCATGAAGTCGATCTGGTCGCGGAGCACGAGCTCGGCTTCGCCGCCGCCGCCCTTCGGACGGGCGAGGACTTCCTCTTCCGCGAAGCGCTGATCGTCGGTCAGCGGAGCGTTCGCCTGCGCGATGTTGTAGTCGAGCTCGTCATCGGCGGTGAGGTACTCGGTCTCGTCGGTGACGACACCGTCGACGACCTTGCGGTACGGGGTCTCGATGAAGCCGAACGGGTTGATCCGCGCGTACGAGGCGAGCGAACCGATGAGACCGATGTTCGGACCCTCGGGGGTCTCGATCGGGCACATGCGGCCGTAGTGCGACGGGTGGACGTCACGGACCTCCATGGCGGCGCGGTCGCGGGAGAGACCACCGGGGCCCAGCGCAGACAGGCGACGCTTGTGGGTCAGACCCGCGAGCGGGTTGTTCTGATCCATGAACTGCGACAGCTGCGAGGTTCCGAAGAACTCCTTGATCGCGGCCACGACGGGACGGATGTTGATGAGCGTCTGCGGCGTGATCGCCTCGACGTCCTGGGTCGTCATGCGCTCGCGCACGACGCGCTCCATGCGGGACAGACCCGTGCGGACCTGGTTCTCGATGAGCTCGCCGACCGCGCGGATGCGGCGGTTGCCGAAGTGGTCGATGTCGTCGAGCTTGACGCGCAGCTCGATCTCCTCGCCGTCGCGCACACCCTTCGTCGTCTCGACTCCGGCATGGAGCGAGACGAGGTAGCGGATGGTGGCGACGACGTCGTCGACGGACAGCACGGAGTCCGACAGCGGAGCGTCGACGCCGAGCTTGCGGTTGACCTTGTAGCGGCCGACCTTGGCCAGGTCGTAGCGCTTCGGGTTGAAGTAGAGGTTGTTGAGCAGGTTGCGGGCGGCCTCGGCGGTCGCCGGCTCTGCCGGACGCAGCTTCTTGTAGATGTCGAGCAGGGCCTCTTCCTGCGTCGAGACGGTGTCCTTGGCGAGGGTCTCGCGGATCGACTCGAACTCGCCGAACTCCTCGAGGATCTTCGACTCGGTCCAGCCGAGGGCCTTGAGCAGGACGGTGACCGACTGCTTGCGCTTGCGGTCGAGGCGGACGCCGACCTGGTCGCGCTTGTCGACCTCGAACTCGAGCCAGGCACCGCGGGAGGGGATGATCTTCGCGGAGAAGATGTCCTTGTCCGTGGTCTTGTCGACGCTCGACTCGAAGTAGGCGCCGGGCGAGCGGACGAGCTGCGAGACGACGACGCGCTCGGTGCCGTTGACGATGAACGTGCCCTTGTCGGTCATGAGCGGGAAGTCGCCCATGAAGACGGTCTGGCTCTTGATCTCGCCGGTGTTGTTGTTCATGAACTCAGCGGTCACGTAGAGCGGCGCCGAGTAGGTCATGTCGCGTTCCTTGCACTCGTCGATCGAGTACTTGGGAGCTTCGAACCTGTGCTCACGGAACGACAGCGACATCGATCCACCGAAGTCCTCGATCGGTGAGATCTCTTCGAAGATGTCCTCGAGACCGGACGTGGTCGCGACGGAGTCGTCTCCGATTTCGATGGCTTCGGCGACGCGGTCCTGCCACGCTTCCGATCCGATGAGCCAGTCGAAGCTGTCGGTCTGGAGTCCGAGCAGGTCGGGAACCTCAAGCGGTTCGCGGATCTTCGCGAATGAGATTCTCTTGGGGGGATTAGCGGTCCTGGTGTTATCGTTGGCGGCGGCCAATGGGATCCTTCCGAGTGCTTCACCAATTGATACGTCGCTACCCCACTCGCTCACCGGCTGCCGATCCCCGGGTGTGTCGATTTCGACACCGGGCGACAACGTGGTTCACTGGAGTGGAACTGACCTGCCCCCCGCTATATGAAGGCACGCCACAGGCACAGCAACGCAAATATCAAGCTTATAGCATTCGGTCAAGTCACGCAAGCATGCTTTTCGCGTGGTTCCTCTCCCCCGCCGAGGCGGTCGTCGGCAGCTCCTTCTTCCACACTCCGGTCCACGCGAACGTCTCGAAGCCGGCCCGGACATTGATCGCGAGCATCCAGGCGTTCTCCACCGCATTCCACGTGTAGACGCGCTCGACCGGACTCGACCGCAGCAGCTGTCCATGGTTGGCCCGCTTGAGCCTCGCCCCGAGTCCATGCCCGCGGTGGTCGCGCAGCACAAGCGTCCCACCCTGGAAGGCGACGGCAGGGCGGTCGTCGAAGTGAGCCGCCTCGGTGTAGCCTGCGACCTCGAACTCCGGGGACTCCCCGTGGTCGGTGGGGCCGCCGTCGTGCCGGCTGGGACGTCGCACAGCGAGTGCGGTGTGCATCCGCTCGCCCGCGTCCGCGCGCTGCCGATCGAGTGCACGGACGCGCTCGGCGTCCCAGAACTCCTCCTCTTCGAGGTCGGCCGCCCCCGGAGTGTCCGTCGACATCGCCCGATGGACGACGGCGAGCGCATCGAGGTGCTCCTCGGGCACCGGCCCCGACCAGGTGAGGATCTCATAGCCGTCGCCGAATTCGGCAACGTCATGTTCCGGTAGCCGGAGTCGGGCGATCGCGCACCTCTCGATCTGCCGCAGGGAGTATCCGCAGCGGCGGGCGAAGGCGACATCGGCCAGGTCTGCCGGAAGCGCTCCGGTCCCGGAGGCCGCGGCGATCCGCGCACCCCGAAGATCCGCTGCGACCGCGGTCGCGGGAACCTCGTTGAAGCTCGTCAGCCGGGTCCGCCCGTCCGCACGCAGATCCGCCTCGATGACGGCGAGGAGCTCGCCGCCGAGTCCCCGCCGCCGGTGCGCGGGGTGGACGGAGACATGGATCTCCGCGCCGTTGAGGTTGTCCTTGAGATCGAGATAGGCGATGCCTTTCGCGACGATCCGTCCGCCGAGGCGGCCGAGCCAGAACTCGTTCGTCGTGTAGTCGGTCGGCTGGGTCAGTCGCTTCCGCACCTCGGCGGGCAGCGGATCGAAATCCTCGCCCATCCCGGAGTCGGCGTTGATGATCCGGTCGAAGGCGACCACCTCGGCGACGGTCGCGTCGATCCGCTCAGCGGGCAGGGTTCCTGCGAGGATGCGGGTGATCTCCATCGATCTCCTTGTCCGTGGTCGGTGAGCGGGGACGCTGCCCCGCATCAGCGATCCTATTCCACCGCCTCCCGTCCGCGGCGTCCGACCGGTCCTAGACTGTGCCCATGACGACCATCACCGTGCTCACGTTCGACCCGGCCGCCGTCAACTGCGGGATCATCACCGGCGCCGATCGCAGTCTCATCGTCGACGCCGGCCCCGGCCCCACTGCGGCAGGTGCGCTTGCCGCGCGTGCGGCCGAGATCAGCCGCGAGGCCAACGGCGTCGCCAATCCCATCGACCTCGTCATCACCCACGATCACTGGGACCACTACCTCGGTGCGGCGGCCCTCGTCGACGCCGGCATCGACCGGGTCTTCGCCTCCCCCGCGTTCGCCGCGGACCAGGCCGCGAGCACGTGGATCGCCCTCGACGCGCTGCGGTCGAATCCCGACACCGCCGCGTTCACGCGGGAGCTGCCCGAGGATCCCGGCGACCTCCTCGTCGAGGTCACCCCCATCGCCGAGGCGGGTGAGGCGCCCACGACGATCGACCTCGGCGATGCCGCCGTCGAACTCTCCGTACTCGGCGGACACTCCACGGCCGACGTCGTCGTCAGCCTCCCCGAGGCCGGCGTCGTCTTCACCGGCGACCTCATCGAGGAGGGCGCTCCCCCACAGGCCGGCAGCGACGCGTCGCTGAGCCACTGGGTCGAGAGCCTCCACGCCCTCCTCGCGTTCCCGCAGGCGACGGTCTTCGTCCCCGGGCACGGGGTGCCGGTCGACCGGGCGTTCGTCGAGCGGCAGGTCGCCGACCTCGACGGCTTCCGGCTCGCGTCGGTGCCGAATCAGAGCCCGGGGTCGGATCTCGGCGGTGAGCCGGCCGAGGGTGCCGATCTGGCGACCGGAGGCTTCGGTGCCGACGATGAGGACGCCTGGGATGGGGCCCAGGAGCGTGAGCATGAGCATGGACCCGACGCCGAGGTGACCCTGCCCTCCCGTGCGATGCCCGGTGACCATGACCGCACGATCCCCAGGGAGACGACACTCCCCCAGGCCTGAGCCGCGGCGAGGCGGCGGAGCCACAGCGATTTCCGGACGCAGAGTGTCGATGTTGTTCGCTCGAATCGACACTCCGCGTCCGGAACTTCGTGTGGCTCAGTCGAGGTCGGGGCGCTCGCGGTGGAGGGCGGTGACGAGATCGCCGCCGATCGCACCGAAGAGCGTGCGCGACCACACGCTGTTCCCCTCGACGTAGGGCGTATCACCGTCGAAGATCCAGCGGAGTTCGCGGCCGGCGCGCAGGTCGTCGCCGCACGCCCGGCACACGGGAACCCGCACGCTCTGCCCGTCGGCGTCGACGCGCGACGTCGTCTGCGCTTCGCCGTGGAGCGGATTGATCGTGCACAGGCTCTGCGGAACGGTCGACCTGCGGGCCCCGCGCTTCCTGGGACTGCGACCCGCCTCGGCGATCTCATGTCCGGCCTGCCGGATGAGGACCATCGCACCGGCGAGGTCGAGACGCGTCGCAGTCTCGTCATCGACGATGCGGCGGGCCATCTGGTAGGCGTCGAGGGCGCGCTCGACCCGGTCGGCCTCGGCAGCATCGAGGTCGGCGGTCTGCAGGCGGCCGAGCGTCTCGGCGAGCTCGGCCGTCTCGCCGCTGATGGAGTCCCGCAGCGCGCTGCGCTGGAGGGAGTCGACGCGGTTGAGGAGCCGGGACGGCAGTGTGAAGGCATGCTCCCGTTCACGGTCCTGCTTGCGCTCCCGCGCTGACTTCGCCAGCCACACACCGGCGATGACGAGCGCGAGGACGAGGATCGCCGCACCGAGGAAGAGCGGGGCGAACGATCCGGATCCGCTGTCGTCGACGACCTCGGTGCCGGGCACCTCCTGCCCGGTGACCGCCTCGGTGTCGGTGCGCTCCTGCGGATCGGCATAGTAGCCGAGGAGGATGTTGAGCTTCGTCGTCGAGGGGGTGGAGACGTTCCAGTCGTCGGAGGCGTTGAGGTTCTGGTCCATGACCTCGAGCTTCTCGTCCGTGTCGGCGAACGTCTCGTCGACGGCGAGGTCCTCGGTGCCGTTGATCATGACGTATGCGCCTTCACCGCCGTGGAACACCTTGATCTGCTCGAGCTCCTCACGATCGACGCGGTGGGCATCGACGGCGATGACGTAGACGGGGAAGTCGAGTCCGTCGACGGTCGTCTTCGCCTTGTCGATGAGCGTCGGATTGAGGGTGTCGGCGAGGGCCGGATCGATCCAGAACGGATCGGCCTTGAGCGCCTCGGCGATCTGCTGGGGTGTCGTGCTCATCGCCTGTTCCCCTCCTTCGTTCGCGACCGGTTGCCGTCGCGTTTCGTCGTCCCCGTCGACGGCCGCCCTTCCCTGCGCTGACGGATCCAGACGATGAGCGGCACGGCGACGGCGGCCACGCCAGCACCGAGGACCAGACCGATGGTCGCTCCGGTGATCGCCGAACCGGGGTGGTAGGCGAGGTCGCGGGGGTCCTGCTCGTCCCCGGGATCGGCGACGTACTCCGTATCGGTGTACGGCTCCTCGGGGGTGACAGTCTTCAGCTCGCGCACCCACGCGAGAGCGGCGCCGGAGACGGTCTCATCGGAGGTGATGTCCGGGCGGTTCCAGAACGCCTCCCTGTCGATGCCCTTCTCCGCGCTGCCCTCGAGGATACTGTCGAAGGCGAGCACCGTCCCCGTCTCCGTCGGCAGCTCGCGGCTGATCCTGGCGGCAGCGAGGTCGAGGTCGCCGTCGGTGGCGTCGAGGTCGGAGGTCGTGAGGAACGCGACGAAGATCGGATCGTCGAGACCCTCGACTTCGGAGCGGATCGCCTCGAGGTCCGCATCGGTGACCGACCATGCCGCGTAGTCGTCGACATAGACGGGATCCTCGGCGAATCCGGACGCGATCTGCTGGTAGGGGGTGCGATCGTAGTCGGCGTCGAGACCGCTGGCGATGCGGTCGGAATAGACGGAGTCGACTCTGATCTCCCCACTGTCCTCGACGGCGATGCGCTCCTGCTTGGCATCATCGAAGAGGGAGGCGCTGACGAGTGCGGCGCCGACGGTCACGGCGGCGAAGACGACGATCGCCGCCGCGAGCCGCACGACGAGGGGCGTCCAGTTCTTCGTCCGGGAGTGGTTCCGGGGTGCGCTCATCGATGTCATGACCTGTCCTCCGTCAGCGCCCGACGCGATGCACCCGGCACCCCGTAGTCGAGGATCGCGACCTCGAGGTCGACGAAGCTGCCGAATCCGGAGGTCGCGTAGGCGTCGTCACGCTGGAAATACGGAACTGCGCGGGACCGCGGTGACTTCGGATCCTTCGGCACCATGAGGCAGACGGGATCGTGTCCGGCCTCGAGGTCGGCGATGCAGGTCGCGCACGCGTTGACCGTGAGCACGGTGCCGGCCTGCCTCATCGCATAGCTGCTGACCGGTTTGGCATGAGCCGGGAAGAAGTAGCAGGACTTCCTCTCGTCGGCGTCTCCCGGGTCCGGCAGCGTGGGGCGACCGAGCATCGAACGCACCCACTTGTCCGAGCGGGTGAGAGCGAAGATCGCCTGCCGGTGGGAATGGTCGGGGTGCTCGGTCCAGTCGGGGTGCGCGGCGACGATCGCGGCGATCGCCTCCTGGATGCGGAGACCGCGATCGCGCAGGGCCCAGACCTCATCACCGGTGGACTTCGGGACGGGGAGTTCCGCCTGCGACTTCTCGACGGCCGTGACGAGATTGTGTCGGCGCACGAGTTCAGGTCCGGTGGTCAGCTGCGATCGCCACGCGTACTTCTCCCGCCGCGAGAGCACCCACGCGGTCAGCCCCAGGGCGGCGAGACCCGAAGCGGCGAGGACCAGAGTGTCGGGACTGGCATCGTCGAGTCCCGTGGCCTCGATGTAGTCGCGGCTGCCGCCTTCCCCGGCGTCCGCCGGATCGAAGTCGAGAGGCGGAGGCGGAGGTGCGCCGGTGGCCGCAGCGACGAGGATCTCGAGGTGGTACGGCACCGCAAGCTCGAGGGGCAGGAAATCGTCGGTGGTCGAGCGGGGCAGCTCGTCGATGCCGGGCGGGACGGCCGGACCGTTGTCGTCGACGAGGTAGGACAGCAGCCGCGCGCCGCCGTCGGTCTCTGCGAAGACGACGATGGCCTGCTCCGCGTTCGAACCCTCGAACATCGAGTACGCGAGATCGGCGGTGAAGCGCGACCAGGCCTCCTCTGCTCCGAGCCAGGCCGGAGGAGTGACGGCGACGTAGACCGGGATGCCCGACTCCTCGGCGGTGGCGACGGCGGCTTCGAGGGATGCGCGCTGGCGGGCGGTGAGGCCGGGAACGACGATGGGGTCGATGAACAGCGGACCGGCTTCCCAGGCTGTGCGGATCCGGTCGCGCAGCTGCCTCGCAAGGCGGTCGGTCGTCGTCATGGTCTCAACTCTATGGTCTGGCCGACCGCAATGGGCCGGTCGGGTTGTAGCGGATCGGCACCATCGCCTCGGTGCGAGGGCCGGGCCGGGCGACTTCCGGTCGGAGAATGTCGATTTGCGTTCTCGACATCGACACTCTGCGTCCGCGGCTGCGACCCGGGCGGCTGCGGTGCGGCGGGCGTGCGCGACGGCTGAGAGGACGCGAAGAACCCCGCAGCCGTTGCCGGTTGCGGGGTTCTGCGATCCGCGGTCAGTCAGACTGCCGCGAGAGAAGTCACTTGATGGTGACGGTGGCGCCGGCAGCCTCGAGGACTTCCTTGGCCTTGTCGGCGTCTTCCTTCGAAGCGCCTTCGAGGACAGCCTTGGGAGCGCTGTCGACGAGGTCCTTGGCTTCCTTCAGTCCGAGGGAGGTGATCCCGCGAACTTCCTTGATGACGGGGACCTTCTTCTCGCCGGCCGATTCGAGGATGACGTCGAATTCGGTCTTCTCTTCAGCAGCGGCTTCTCCGCCACCGGCTGCCGGAGCGGCAACGGCGACAGCGGCCGGGGCAGCAGCCTCGACGTCGAATTCCTCTTCGAACTTCTTGACGAAGTCGGAGAGCTCGATGAGGGTGAGCTCCTTGAAAGCTTCGATGAGCTCGTCTGCGGTGAGCTTAGCCATGGTGGCCAATCCTTCCTGTGGTGGTCACCTGCGGTGACCGGGTTTGTGGGGTGGTGCTCAGGCGTCTTCGGCAGGAGCGGAGTCCTGCTTCTCGCGGAGAGCATCGACGGTGCGCGCGGCCTTGACCAGCGGAGCGGTGAAGAGGTAAGCCGCCTGGTGGAGGCTTGCCTTCATGGCACCGGCTGCCTTTGCAAGCAGCACTTCGCGGGATTCGAGGTCGGCGAGCTGGTTGACATTCTCAGCGGTCAGGGCGGCACCGTCGAAGTAGCCACCCTTGATGACGAGCTGAGAATTCGCCTTGGCAAAGTTACGCAGAGCCTTGGCAGCCTCAGGCGGTTCGCCGTTGACGAACGCGATCGCGGTGGGCCCGTTGAGGAGCTCATCGAGACCGGCGATGCCGGCTTCCTTGGCTGCAATCTTGGTCAGCGTATTCTTTACCACGGCGTAGCTGACGTTCTCACCAAGAGAGACGCGCAGTTCTTTCATCTGCGCGACGGTGAGACCGCGGTACTCGGTCAGCAATACAGCGTCGGAGTTCTCAAACTGCTGCTTGAGCTCCTCGACTGCGGCTGCCTTGTCTGGCCTCGCCATGGTATTCCTTTCGTACAGGCGCCGGTCTGGTCCTGACAACGAAAAAAGCGCTCCACGCAGATAGGCGCGAAACGCTTCGAGGCTGAGAACGGGGTTCTCACTTCAGAAGGATCTCTGGCTCACCTGCGAGGGTCACTCCTTGCGGAGTCTTCGTCTGCGAGCACAATCATCCGATGGCGGATTCTTGATTTCCCACAGAGACCGACGGTCTTCGGTGGTTCCAGCTTACCGAGGTCGACCGCGCCCCGTCCAATCGAGATCGTTCGCCACCGCGGAGAGCCTGGTCACAGTTCCGCTCCCTCCCCCGCACTGCGCGCCAGGGCCGCGCGGCGCTGTCCGGTTCCGCGGAGTGCTGCCCGGGCCAGTACTGCATTACGCGGTTCCGGATTGCGTCGGTCGCCGAGGTGGCGGGTGGGCCCCGCGGCCCTCGCCGAGGTGGTGGGTGGGCACCGCGGTCCTCGCCGAGGTGGTGCTCGGTCAAGATGTGCTCTCGCCGAGGTGGTGCTCTGTCACCGTGTGCCCACTCGAGGCAGTCGACCGGCTCTTGCCCGTGAACCGGCTCACCCTGGGCCGGAGGGCTCAGTTCAATACCTGAGCCCTGGATACCGAAGTGAGCCCAACCAGTGGCAGGCACCGCGCACCGATCAGACTGACCAGTGGTTTGCGCCAGTTGGGTCTGAGATGGCCAAGGCTGCCTTGGCCATCTCAGACCCAACTGGCGCAAACTGCCCGGCGCGTGGGGCTGCCGGCCCGGTGGAGCGAGGACCCGCTTGGTGTCGGGCCGCTGCGCAGTCGGCCGCGCGAAGTGCAGCCGCCTGCAGGAAGAAATGCGCAGAAGAACCGTGGCCCCGTCACTGACAACGGGGCCACGGCTGATTGGGGACACCGCGGCGGGAGAAATCAACGCTCCGGCCCGCGGCACCGACGCCTCCACGAGCGGACTCGCGCTCCGGCACGCGGGACTCACGCCTCGGCGGACGAAATGCCCGCCTCACCGAGCACGAGCGTTCGCCCACCGAACGCGAACGTCGCCGCGGCGGAACCGCCTCGGCGGGTCAGAACTCGATGACGACGCGACCGTCGATCTTCGCGTGGATCATCTCGTCGAAGATCGCGTTGATGTCCTCGAGCGGGCGCTTCGTGTACGTCGGGTGGATCTTCCCGGCGGCATAGAACTCGAGAGCTTCGACCATGTCCTGGCGAGTACCGACGATCGAGCCGCGGATCGTCAGGCCCTTGAGCACGATGTCGAAGATCGGGGCCGGGAAGTCGCCGGGCGGCAGGCCGTTGAAGACGATCGTGCCGCCTCGGCGGGTCATCCCGATCGCCTGGCCGAACGCCGCCGGATGGACGGCGGTGACGAGCACTCCGTGGCTGCCGCCGATCTTCTCCTGGATCACCTCGGCAGGGTCCTCGGCGAACGCGTTGACGGTGATCTCCGCACCGTGCTTCTTCGCCAGTGCGAGCTTGTCGTCGGCGACGTCGACGGCGACGACGCGCATGCCCATGGCGACGGCGTACTGCACGGCGATGTGCCCGAGTCCGCCGATGCCGGAGATGACGACCCACTGACCGGGCTTGACCTCGGTGCGCTTGAGTCCTTTGTAGACGGTGACGCCGGCGCAGAGGACCGGGGCGATCTCATAGGGGTCGGCGCCGTCGGGGATGACCGCGGCGAACTTCTCGTCGACGAGCATGTACTCCCCGAACGACCCGTCGATGCCGTACCCGCCGTTGACCTGGGACTCGCACAGCGTCTCCCAGCCCTGCCGGCAGAACTCGCAGACGCCGCACGCACTCCACAGCCAGGCGTTGCCGACCATCTGGCCGACCTCGACCTCGGTGACGCCCTCGCCGACCTTCTCAACGATCCCGACCCCTTCGTGGCCGGGGATGAGCGGGAGCTGCGGCTTGATCGGCCAGTCGCCATGTGCGGCGTGGAGGTCGGTATGGCACACGCCCGAGGCGATGAGCTTGACGAGCGCCTGGCCGGGCCCGGGCTCGGGGATCGTGTTGTCTCCGACGACGAGATCCTCGCCGAATCCTTCGACGACTGCTGCTTTCATTTCCGACATCATCGACTCCTTCGTTGTGATGGTCATGCGGTGATAGGTGGTGCCGGGGTTTGGCTTGAGGCGCCGCGGGAGCACAGGGGCATCGCCGAGGCGGGGCTGGCGTGGAGCACGTCAGCGAGGGGTGGGGTGTGAGGCTGGGGCCACGGAGCGAATCGCGTGGCCTGGGTGGTCGGGGTCGTCCGGGTGAGAGGGGCGTGAGGCCGGGGTGATCTGGGAGGGCGTGGCCTGGGTGGTCGGGGCCGGAGGGATGGTCGGGCAGAGGGGCGGGTGTGTTCGAGGCCGAGGGCAACGTGGTCGGGATGGTCCGGAGGGCCGTGGTCTGGGTGGCCGGGACCGTCCGGGGCTGGGGGCAGCAGGGTGGGCAGCCCTGGGCTCGCCGTGCTGTTCGAAGTGACAAGGTGTGCTCGTGCTGCCGGAGCCGGGGCGGGTGGGAACAGATCGCGCCGAGGTGGGGGTGGCCTCGCGGGTCGATCGCTGAGATCACCGTGATAGCAGAGACCATCGGGATCGCAGGGATCGTCCGGTTCAGGTGCCGCCTCCGGCTGGGGTGAGCGCCGGGACTCGAGGGGGTTTGGGTGCCCCGCGCGCAGCTGGGTCGGTGCGCTGCGCGCGGGACGGGTTCGGGTGCTCGAGGCGAGCCCTCAGAAGAAGCCGAGGGCCTCGTCCGAGTAGCTGACGAGCAGGTTCTTCGTCTGCTGGTAGTGGTCGAGCATCATCTTGTGGTTCTCACGCCCGATGCCCGAGGCCTTGTACCCGCCGAACGCCGCATGCGCGGGATACGCGTGGTAGTTGTTCACCCACACGCGGCCGGCCTGGATGTCCCGTCCGGCCCGGTAGGTCGTGTTGCCGTAGCGACTCCACACGCCCGCGCCGAGGCCGTAGAGCGTGTCGTTGGCGATGCTGATCGCATCGTCGTAGTCGCTGAACGTCGTCACCGACACGACCGGTCCGAAGATCTCCTCCTGGAAGATCCGCATGCCGTTGTCGCCCTTGAAGATCGTCGGCTGCACGTAGTACCCGCCGGAGAGGTCGCCGTCGAGTTCGGCCCGCTCTCCGCCGATGAGCACCTCGGCGCCCTCCTGCTTGCCGATGTCGAGGTAGGACACGATCTTCTCGAGCTGATCGTTCGACGCTTGCGCGCCCATCATCGTGTCGGTGTCGAGCGGGTTGCCCTGGATGATCTTCTCGGTCCGCTTGACGACGGCTTCGAGGAACTCCGGCGCGATCGACTCCTGGACGAGCGCGCGCGACGGGCACGTGCAGACCTCGCCCTGGTTGAGGGCGAACATCGTGAAGCCCTCCTGCACCTTGTTCCAGTACGCGTCGTCGGAGCTCATGACGTCGGCGAAGAAGATGTTCGGGCTCTTGCCGCCGAGTTCGAGGGTGACGGGGATGATGTTCTGCGAGGCGTACTGCATGATGAGGCGACCGGTCGTCGTCTCACCGGTGAACGCGATCTTCGAGATCCGCTTGTTCGACGCCAGCGGCTTGCCCGCCTCCAGCCCGAAGCCGTTGACGACGTTGACGACGCCGGGCGGCAGCAGATCGCCGATGAGCTCCATGAGCACGAGGATCGACGCGGGAGTCTGCTCGGCCGGCTTGAGGACGACGGCGTTGCCGGCCGCAAGCGCCGGGGCGAGCTTCCACGTGCCCATGAGGATGGGGAAGTTCCACGGAATGATCTGGCCGACGACGCCGAGCGGCTCATGGTAGTGGTAGGCGACGGTGTCCTCGTCGATCTCGGAGATCCCGCCCTCCTGCGCCCGGATGGCCGCCGCGAAGTAGCGGAAGTGATCGACGGCCAGCGGCAGGTCGGCGTTGAGCGTCTCCCGCACGGCCTTGCCGTTGTCCCAGGTCTCCGCGACCGCGAGCATCTCGAGGTTCTCCTCCATCCGATCGGCGATCTTCAGCAGGATGTTCGACCGCTCCGTCGGCGAGGTCTTCCCCCAGGCCGGTGCGGCGGCGTGGGCGGCGTCGAGGGCGAGTTCGATGTCCTCGGCGGTGCTCGCCGGCACCTCGGTGAAGGGCTGGCCCGTCACCGGGGTGGGGTTCTCGAAGTAGTTTCCGTTCGTCGGGGCCACCCACTCCCCGCCGATGAAGTTCTCGTAACGGGGCTTGAAGGTGACGAGGGATCCGTCCTCGCCGGGCCGGGCGTACACAGTCATGGCAACTCCTTTGCTGCGATGTCCTCGGGAGAGGTCTCTCCGATTGGACTTCACGCTACCGGCGGCAACGTTGCATCACAGTTGCATCGTCGTCCGGCCGGTCAGTGCCCGAGGGATTCGAGCCTGACGACAGCCGCCGTGCGCTCAGGCGCATCGGGCGGCGCAAGTCGGAGGACGGCCATGAGCACCTCGGTGTCGGCCTGGGCGTGCGGCATCGCAGCGTAGCGCCACAGCTGCTGCCAGGTCCCGTCGGTCAGCAGCGTCTCCCGCAGCAGGACATCGAGTTCGGCACTGATCTCCCGCACCCCCGGTGCCTCCGACTCCGGCAGCACCGCGCCCCGGTACGCGCACAGCGCGGTCTCGGCGTCGCCGGCGGCCAGCGCCCGATGAGTGCGCTCGACGTCGCTGTCGAGTCGTCCCCGGATCCGGTAGGGCCGACCCAGGACCTCGATGTCGCCGAGGCGGCTGATCGTCTTGCGCAGCCGTGCGATCTCCGCCCGCACCGTGACGTCGCTGCCGCCGAGGGGCCACAGCCGATCGGCGAGCTCCGCGTTCGTCAGGCCGGTGGGGTGGCGGTGGAGCAGGAGGAGGATCTCCGCGTGGCGCTTCGACAGGTCGATGCGCTGCCCGCCGGTCCCGCTGATCACCGGAGTCGGACCGCTCACCTCGAGGAACGCATCCGTCGTCGCCTCGGGAGCCGGCCCGGTCGTCCCGTCGCCGGAGGCGTAGAGCTGCGAGAGTCCCGCCGAGGCGGCCTGCGCCGTCGAGCTGAGCAGCGGCAGGACGATCGCGGAGACCGCATCGTCTCCCCCGGTGACGTCGATGATCCCGATGACCTCGCCGGTGACGGGATGGGTGACCGGCACGGCGCTGCAGCTCCACGGGTGGACTTCGCTAGCGAAGTGCTCGGCCCGGCTGATCTGCACCGCTGAACGTGAGCGGAGCGCCAGGCCCGGCGCCGAGGTGCCCATGGCGTCCTCGGACCAATCGGACCCGGGAACGAAGCCCATGGACTCCGCACGATTGCGGACCGGCTTCTCCCCCTCGACCCAGAGGAGGCAGCCCTGTTCGTCGCCGAGTGCGACGAGGAGTCCCGCCTCGGTGGCGGGTTCGATGAGATGGGACCGCAGCAGCGGCATGATCGAGTGGAACGGGTGCCGGCGGCGGACCTCGGTCAGCTGTGCCTCATCGTAGGCGACCGTCGGATGCACACCCGCCGGATCGCGGAGTCGGTCGAGGCTGCGGGTCCAGGATTCGAGGACGGTCGAGCGCACGCCGAGGCCCGGCTGCGGTGCCAGTGCCGGACTCGCGAGGTTGTCATGGGCCCGACGCACGATCAGCTGATAGTCGTCGCGCAGCAGCGGTGTCGAGTGCATCGCGATCCGTGCCACCTCCATCGGCGGGTGTCAGTCAGTTGACCAGGATACGGACAATCCTATCGCGAACCGTCCCGGGAGCAAGGTGCGGGAGGGGCCCTGCGGTCAGGGCGGGGCGAGATGACCTGTGGAGTACAGCCGGTGCACCGCCTCGGCGCGCGAAAGACGAAGCGCGGGAACGACGAAGGGCGGGAAGTGAGAGTCTCACTTCCCGCCCCACTCAGGCGTCGGTCGCGGATCAGTCCGCGGCCGGCATCAGGCGCGCAGCGCGGCTGCGTCGACCGGAACGCCGGGACCGTTCGACGTGGTGATCGTCGCCTTGGTGATGTAGCGGCCCTTCGACGAGGACGGCTTGAGGCGGAGGATCTCCTCGATCGCGGCATCGAAGTTCTCCTGCAGCGCCTGCTCGGAGAAGGAGGCCTTCCCGATGACGAAGTGGAGGTTCGAGTGCTTGTCGACGCGGAACTCGATCTTTCCGCCCTTGATGTCCGTGACGGCCTTGGCGACATCCATGGTCACGGTGCCGGTCTTCGGGTTCGGCATGAGGCCACGGGGACCGAGCACCTTGCCGAGACGTCCGACCTTGCCCATCATGTCGGGGGTGGCAACCGCGGCGTCGAAGTCGGTGAAGCCGTTGGCCACCTTCTCCAGCAGGTCATCGGAACCGACGTAGTCGGCACCTGCTTCGCGGGCTGCCTCTGCACGGTCGCCGGCGGCGAACACCAGGACCCGGGCGGTCTTGCCGGTACCGTGCGGAAGGTTGACGGTGCCGCGCACCATCTGGTCCGCCTTGCGGGGGTCGACCCCGAGGCGGAGGGCGACCTCGACGGTGGCGTCGTACTTCGACACCGAGGTCTCCTTGGCCAGGTCGATCGCCTGAGCCGGTTCGTACTTCACATCAGCGGCGATCTTCTCAGCCGCGGCCTGGTAGGCCTTTGAGCGCTTTGCCATCTGCTTCTCTCCTTGCAGTCGTGGTGTGGGCGGCGCATCCGCCCTGCCACAGTGGAATGTCTGGTGACTCACCCGTGCGAGGGGGAGCCTCAGACCTCGATGTCGGTGGTGATGCCCATCGACCGCGCGGTGCCCGCGATGATGCGGTCAGCCATGTCGAGGTCGTTGGCGTTGAGGTCGGGCATCTTGGTCGTCGAGATCTCACGCACCTGGTCGGCGCTCAGGTGAGCGACCTTGACGGTGTGCGGGGTCGCCGAACCGGACTTCACGCCTGCAGCCTTCTTGATGAGCTCAGCGGCGGGCGGGGTCTTGAGAACGAAGGTGAACGAACGGTCTTCGTACACGGTGATCTCGACGGGAACGATGTTCCCGCGCTGGGATTCAGTCGCAGCGTTGTACGCCTTGGTGAATTCCATGATGTTGACGCCGTGCTGGGCAAGCGCCGGACCGATCGGAGGCGCCGGGTTGGCGGCACCTGCCTGAATCTGGAGCTTGACGAGGCCGGCTACCTTTTTCTTGGGAGGCATATGCGGTCCTTAATCTTGAGAGTTTCCATGCGCCGAGCGGCGCATCATTCGCTGCCGCCTCCGCCGATACAGAGACGACAATCAAACCACACCAGTATTCCATGTCCGCTCTCCCCCAGGCAAATGGTCGTGAGCGGGAACACAGCACCGTGGGCGGGTGGACGCAGAACGCGACGGGGCCCGGTTCTCACCGGGCCCCGTCGCGACTGAAGTGCGTTTCTCAGGTCAGAGCTTCGAGACCTGATCGAAGCCGAGCTCGACGGGAACGTCGCGCTCGAAGATCGAGAGCAGCACGGTGAGCTTCTGCGAGTCGGGGCGGATCTCCTGGATCGTCGCCGGGTGACCCTCGAAGGAGCCCTCCTTGACGAGGACGGACTCGCCGACCTCGAACTCGACCTCGGTGATCGGAGCGGACTTCGCGGCCTGCTCGGCGGCGTGGCCCTCAGCAGCGGCGGCCTCGGCCTGACGCTCCTCGAAGACGGGGGCGAGCATCGTGAAGACCTCGTCGATCGACAGCGGCACCGGATCGTAGGCGTTGCCGACGAAGCCGGTGACGCCCGGGGTGTGGCGCACGGCGCCCCACGACTCATCGGTGAGCTCCATGCGGACGAGCACGTAACCGGGCACGCGCACACGGCGGACCTGCTTGCGCTGGCCGTTCTTGATCTCGACGACGTCTTCCATCGGCACCTGCGACTCGAAGATGAAGTCTTCGAGGTTGAGGCTCACCGCACGGTTCTCGAGGTTCTGCTTGACGCGGTTCTCGTAGCCGGCGTACGAGTGGATGACGTACCAGTCACCCTCCTGCATGCGCAGCTCCGACTTGAACTCCTCGGCGGGGTCGACGTCGTCGCCGGCCGCAGCCTCGGTGGTCTCGTCAGCCTCGGCGGACTCGTCCGCATCCGCGGTGTCCGTGTCGTCGGCAGCCGAGTCGTCGGCGGCATCGTCCGCGGAAGCAGCCTCGTCGGCGGACGCGCCCTCATCGGCAGCCGTCGCGTCGGTCTCTGCGGTCGTCGCGTCGTCGGCGGTCACCTCGGCGACATCCTCCGTCGACGCCTCACCGGCGACGTCCGGGGTCTCAGGTGCGTCGACCTCTTCAGGTGAACTGGTATCCGACACCGATCAATTCCTCGCTTCGCGTGTAGTGGTCCCCTGCACGGGGATTGTGAGAAGTTCTATCGTATCCAGGTTATCGCCGCTGCCGGCGAGTCACCACAGCGGCCAGAGCGGAGTTCCGCCGAACACGAACCCGACGAGCTTGCCGAAGACGAGGTCGAGGACCGTGACGATGACCATCATGACGAGGATGAATCCCAGCACGACGAGTGTGTAGTTGACCAGCTGCTTGCGCGTCGGGGTGACGACCTTCTTCAGCTCCGCCACGACCTCGCGGAGGAACTGGATGATTCGTCCGAAGAATCCGAGCTTCTTGCGACGGGACGTGGCCTCGGGAGCCTGTCCAGTCTTCTTTGCCGGTGTGTCGCTCACACATCCTCACTCGGTCGGAATCTTCAGGGGATCGCACAATTGCTTCAGCCAATCGAGGACTGCGCCCTGCCCGGCGATTGAGAGCCGCGGCAGATGTCAACTGCGCAGGGGTGACAGGACTCGAACCTGCAACCTACGGTTTTGGAGACCGTTGCGCTACCAATTGCGCCACACCCCTTCGATTCGGCGACGCCCCCATCCGAGGGTGTGCCCAACCACGAGAAACGAGCATACCGTCTCCCACCGGGTTCCGTCGAACCGAGCCCGACACGCACCCCGACACCCGCCTCACGGCGCGGGTGCCACGGGTCTCGCAACGAGCGGCAGCGGTGCGGGGAAGCGCACCCACGGGCCGATCGACACGTCCTCACCAGGGGTGACGGTGATCGTCTGGACGTCGATCGGCGTCTTCGTCACAGTGTCGACGCGGATGACGCTCACTTCGGCGTCCATCTTCAGCGGACCCGGCGTCAGCGCGTTCGCCAGCGCCCCGCCGGTGGTGGAACTCACGTAGCGCACTCCCCTGCCGAACTGCTCGGGACCCACCTGCCGGTGCCAGTGTCCGCTCAGGGCGTAGGGGGCGCACCCGGACTCGAGGGCGGGCTGGGCGATGCGCGGGTCGTGGACGAGCATGATGTCGAAGTCGGTCCGGCACGCCTCGTCGCGCAGCTTCGCCGCGTACTCGTCGGCGGTCAGCTCCGTCTCGAGCTCCGGGCCCGAGCCGAACACGGTGCGCCGCGGGTCGGGGCCGCCGAGGAAGCGCACCCCGGCCAGCTGCGCGGTCGAATCGTCGAGCACCGCCCAGCCCCGGCTGCGGGCGTGCTTCGCGGTCTCCTGCGAGTCGTGGTTGCCCTTGACGAACATCTTCGGCACGTCCTGCGGCAGTTCGTCGTCGAGGACGTCGAAGCAGTAGTTCTCCGCCGAGGTGCCCGTCATCGTCACATCGCCGGCGTCGATGATCCCGTCGGCCCCGGTCAGCCGTGCGACGTCGCCGACGACGCGCGCCATCCCGTAGTTGCAGTGGACGTCGGAGCTGAGCACGAACGTCGAGACATCGGCGCTGCCCGACGCCGGTGGGACCATGCCCGCAGCCGACCAGTCGCCGCTGAGCGGGCGGTTCGTCCAGCCGGCGTGGAGACCGGCGATGACCGCGTCGTAGAACGCGTCGTTCTCGTCGGAGAACTCCTTGACCGCGGTGAACGCCTCATCGATGATGCCGCCGAGGCGGCCGGTCACCTCGGCGCCGGCGAGCGGAGTGCCCGCGAACGCCGGATCGGGCTGCGGCGGGGCGGGACGGGTGAGGACGAGGGCGCTGAGACCGCCGAGGACGAGGACGACGACGGAGCCGATGGCGATGAGCTCACGCCCGGCCAGGGCCCGACCGAGGGCGGCGATCCGGGCGGGTCCGAGCAGCGCCGTCACCCCGACGAGGATGCCTGTGGTGAGGCAGACGGCGAGCGCCCAGCGGATGAGGATGTCCCGGGTCAGGCCGGTGACGATCTCATCGATCTGCGTCTGCGGGGCCGAGAAGAGGGAGGCATAGGAGGCGATGTCCCCGCCGAGGGCGTCGACGACTCCCCCGCCGACCCCGCCGGCGGCATCGGTGCCCAGCGCCGAGGCGGCATCCTCAGTCTCCCCGGAGACCGGGATCTCCCCGACGTCGACGGACAGGCCGAGACCGAGCGGGAGGAACTCGTCCGCGGGCACGAGCAGGGAGCCCAAGGGCCCGAAGTCGAGCGTCAGCCGCGCATCCGCCGTCACCCGGTACTGCGCCTCATGGGGGCCGAAGCTGAGGTCGGCCCGCGCCGAGAAGATCGCCCAGGGCAGCGTGAGGGCGGCGATGACGGCAAGGAGGACGATGAGAGCTGAGGTCTTGCGGCGGGGTGACACGGACCCATTCTAGGGAGGCGGCACCCAGGTGTCCGTCAGGCGAACACGGCTATCCTTGAGAAGATGACGGACCCGCTCGTGTCCCTGCCGAAGGCACACCTCCATCTCCACTTCACCGGTTCGATGTCGGCCGACACCCTCGAAGACCTCGCCGCCGAGGCGGGGATGCCGATGTCCGAGCAGCTGCTCGGCGACAGGGTGACCGGGCTGAGCCCCGATGAGCGCGGCTGGTTCCGCTTCCAGCGCCTCTACGACATGGCCCGCGGCGTCGTCCGCGGGGAGGAGGTCATGCGGCGGCTCGTCCGCGAGGCGGTCGCCGCCGACCGTGCCGAGGGGTCCCGGTGGCTCGAACTCCAGGTCGACCCGACCTCGTATGCCCCGTACGTCGGCGGCATCACCCCGGCGCTTGAGATCATCCTCGACGAGGCGGCAGCGGCCAGCGATGAGGACTTCGGGATGGCGATCGTCGTCGCGGCCTCGCGCACCCGCCACCCCCTCGACGCGCGGATGCTCGCGCGGCTCGCGGCCCACCATGCCGGCACCGGCCCCGGCAAGGTCGTCGGCTTCGGCCTGTCGAACGATGAGCGCCGCGGCACCACGGCGGACTTCGGCCGGGCCTTCGACATCGCGCGGCGGGCCGGACTGCTCTCCGTCCCGCACGGCGGGGAGCTGCTCGGGCCCGATCACATCCGCGCCGTCGTCACCGAGCTGGCGCCGAACCGGCTGGGCCACGGCATCCGCGCCGGTGAGGACCCGCGCCTGCTCGACGAGATCGTCGCGGCCGGCATCGGCCTCGAGGTCTGCCCGGGATCGAACGTCGCCCTCGGCGTCTATCCCGACATCGAGCACGTCCCGCTGCGCCGGCTCCTCGACGCCGGCGCGGACATCGCCCTCGGCGCCGACGACCCCCTGATCTTCCACACCCGACTGGCCGACCAGTACCGGTTCGCCGCTGAGCTCGGTCTCACCGACGGCGAGCTCGCGGGTCTGGCGAAGTCCTCGTTCGCGATCTCCGCGGCCCCCGCCGAGGTGGTCGCCCGGGCCGAAGCCGACATCGATGCATGGGCGGCCGGGCGGGGCGATGCCGAGCGGGGAGAAGCCGAGTCCGACCGCAGCGACTAGCGCGCGGGCCGCAGCGGGCCCGGCGCGGCGTCAAGCGCGGCGTCGTGTCAGAGTTCGGTGCCGATGAAGGTCGGTTCGGGTTCGAGGACGATCCCGAACCGCTCATTGACGCCGGCGACGATCGTGCGCGCGAGGTCGACGACATCGGACGTCGTCGCCCCTCCCCGGTTCGTCAGGGCCAGGGTGTGCTTCGTCGACAGGCTCGCCCGGTCGTTGAAGCCGTAGCCCTTCCCGAAACCCGCGCGTTCGATGAGCCACGCCGCCGAGGTCTTCGTCAGCCCGGGGATCGTCGCCCCGCTGAGCGGATCGGTGACGGGGAACCGCGGCGCCTCGGCCGGCAGCGCCGCCAGTGCCTCGGGGCTCTCCACGATCGGATTGGTGAAGAACGATCCCGCCGACCAGGTGTCGTGGTCGTCCTCGTCGAGGACCATTCCCTTCGACCGGCGCAGGTCGAGCACGGCCTCGCGCACCCGCAGGGCCGGCACGCGGGTTCCGATCGCGACGTCGAGGGCGCCGGCGAGCTGCGCGTAGCGCACCGGCAGGGAATCCGTGCCGCGGGGCAGGGCGAACGTCACCGAGAGGACGATGTGCGCGGGCGTGCCCGCCGCTCGTGCCGCGCGTTTGAGCGCCGAGGTGCGGTAGCCGAACTCGAGTTCCGCGGCGGTCAGTCGCCGCACCTGCCCGGAGAGCCGGTCGTAGACCTCGACGGAGGTGATGAGTTCGGCCACCTCGGTGCCGTAGGCCCCGACGTTCTGGATCGGAGTGGCGCCGACGGAGCCGGGGATCCCGGAGAGGGCCTCGAGTCCGGAGAGACCGGAGGAGAGCGTGGCGGCGACGAAGTCATCCCAGCTCTCCCCCGCCTCGGCGGTCACCTGCATCTCCGTGTCCGAGATCTCCGTGAACGTCACACCGGTCGTCGCGACGACGCCGACGGGCCCGGCGAATCCGGCATCGGAGACGAGCAGGTTCGACCCGCCCCCGATGAGGAGGATGTCCGGCATCGACCGGTCGCCGGGTGCGAGTCCGTTCGCCTCGGCGAAGGCGATGAGGTCGTCCCGGGACCGGGCGACGGTGAGATCCGGGGCGGGCCCGCCGAGGTGGAACGTCGTGAACTCGGAGAGGTTCACCGTCCGACTCGGATCTGCGTGCGGCTGAGCACGTCGGCATCACCGGCGGTGACGGCGGCATCGATGCGCAGGGTGCCCACGGCCGCGTCGACGGCGCCGACGGTGGCCGTGAGGTGCAGCGAGGTCGTCGGGGTCGAAGGCGGTCCCGACTCGGCGTCGGGCACGAGGACCGGGGCGGAGAAGCGGGTGCGGTAGTCGACGACGGCACCGGGATCGCCGAGCCACTCGACGATCGGGGCGATGACGACGGCCATCGAGAGCATGCCGTGGGCGATGACGCCCTCGAGGCCGACCTCCTCGGCGAAGCGCTCGGACCAGTGGATCGGGTTGTGGTCGCCGGAGGCCGCGGCATAGTCGATGAGCGAGGCCCGGGACAGCGGGATCTCCGTCTCGACGACGACGTCGCCGATCGTCAGCTCGGACAGATCGATGAGGCTCATTCTCCGTCTCCTCTCACGACGATGGTCGAGGTCACCGTGACCACGGGCTGGTCGGCGATGTCGATGATCTCCGTGCGGGTGGTGATCATCGCGTTGCTGCCGGCGGCGCGGACGCCGTCGACATGGGTCGTCGCCTTGAGGCTGTCACCGGCGACGATGGGCCGGTTGAAGCTGAACTGCTCGGAGCCGTGGACGACCTTCGAGAAGTCGATGCCGGAGTCCGGGTCGGTGATGTAGGCCGCCTCGGACTTCTGCGCGATGATCACGGCGAACGTCGTCGGGGCGATGACGTCGCGGTATCCGAGGGCCTGAGCCGCCTCGGCGTCGAAATGGTAGTCGGCCCCCGCGTTCGTCGCGCGAGCGAACTCCGCGATCTCCTCCCGGGAGACATCGTAGGGGCGCGGCAGGGAGTAGGTCGCCCCCTGCTTCTCCGCGTTCACCGGCATATCAGCTCACTTTCGAAAGAGGCATCGGTCGGCTCAAGCCTAGCTTCCGGAATGCGGGCAGCGGGAATCGGCGAGCGCCGATGCTTCCACTGCCGGGCACCGCCCGGTGGTCACGATTTCGCCTCCCATTCACACATTTGCTGAACCATCAGCCACAGACGCTGAAAACTGAGATAGGTTGTCCCCATCACATTTGCTGTAGGCACGTCTCCCGGGCCGACAGCGGAGCCGACGAGACCTCGGTCGTCGCCATGGCGCCCGACGGTTTCCCGTAAGGAGCACTGCCATGACGAACCACCCCTCGAGCAGCACCACCCCCACCACGAAGAACGACAAGGCGAGCGGAGGCGGGGCGGGTTCGACGCGCAGGACCGCTGCGACGAAGAGCGCGGGGTCGTCCACCTCGACGAGCACTGCGGGCTCTGCGGCGAAGACGAAGCCGGCTGCCTCGAAGACAGCATCGAAGTCGACGTCGTCGAAGTCGACGAACTCGACGTCGACCGCGAAGGCGTCTGACTCGAAGTCGGCAGCGAAGTCCTCGACCTCGAAGTCCTCGGCGACGAAGGCGTCGACCTCGAAGGCGTCGGCAGCGAAGAAGCCCGCGGCGAAGGCAACGGCGTCGAAGTCGGCGGCGTCGAAGTCGGCGGCGAAGTCCTCGGCGACCAAGACATCCGCGTCGACGTCGGCGACCACGGCGTCGACCTCGACGTCGGGGACGAAGAAGCCCGCGGCTGCCACCAAGGCGTCGGCCTCGACGTCAGCGGAGAAGAAGCCTGCGGCTGCGACGACCGGAGCGAACTCGGCAGCGTCCGCACCCACGACGTCGTCGATGTCGGCGGGTGCGGCGGCGAAGACGACGGCCGCGAAATCGGCGGCCCGCACGGTCGCGGAAAAGGGCTCGGCACAGGCGGCTCCCGCCAAGTCGGCCGCACCGAAGTCCGGATCCGCGGCAGCGACGACAGCGACCGGGTCATCCCCCTCGGCCGCGTCGACGTCGACACCCTCGACGACGAAGACTTCCACTGCTTCCACGAAGACGTCAGCAGCGAAGTCGCCTGCGGGCGCCGCGAAGTCCTCGTCCTCCGCGAAGACCGCTGCGACCTCCACCGCGTCGAAGCCTGCTGCGTCGGCGCCCGCCGCGTCCAATTCCACCGCGTCGAAGCCCACCGCGTCGACGTCACCAGCATCGAAGTCCGCTGCGTCGGCGCCCGCCGCGTCCAAGTCCACCGCGTCGAAGTCCGCAGCCGCTGCGGGAAAGAAGCCCGCTGCTGCGAAGACCGCCGGCTCGAGCGCAAAGGCCTCGACGGCGAAGGCAGCAGCGACGACCGCGACCCCGAGTGCGGAGAAGAAGCGCGCCGTCAAGGACGGTGTCGCCGTGCCCGGCCCCCGCTCCGCCGACGAGCAGACCGTCGCAGCGGCGACGGCGGCCGCGAACGCCGCTGTTCCGCCCGCGGCTGCGGTGAGCGCCCCGGCGGCGGCTGAGCCCGCTCTGCCCCCGGCCCCCGAGGAACTCGAACTTCCTCCGGCGCCTCCGGAACCGGCGCTCGCGGGTGCTGCTCCCGTCGGCGCAGCTCCCGTCGGCGCCGCCGCCCCCG
>NZ_BAAAMB010000013.1:81532-87128 GCF_039528855.1 Brevibacterium sanguinis
GCCCCCGGTGCGCCAGCGGCGGCCCCCGCCGCGGCACCTGTCCCCCCGGCTCCCGCAGCCGCTGCCCCCGCAGCTGCAATGGCCGCCCCTGCCGCGACCACCGCAGCACCGGCCGCGGCTCCTGTCGCCCCGCCGGCAGCCCCAGGCACTCCGGCCGCCCCGGCGGCCCCGGCGGCTCCCGCCGCTCCTGCCCCGGCTGTGCCCGCCGATCCCTCCGCCGGTGATCCCGCCGACGCCGAGGTCCATGTCGGCACCGACGCCGCCTATGCGGGCAAGGAAGCCGACAACGTCCAGTTGCGTCGCCCGCTGCGCAACATCTCCGAGGTCCGTCACTTCTTCCGCACGAACCAGACGCCGATCTACTTCATCGGCGCCACTCCGTTCAACCTGCTCGGCCTCGACCGCTGGGTCCGCAACTTCTCCTACATCACGTACTACGACGGCTGGGACGGCGCCCACCCCCGCGTGTTCTCGCCCCGCTACAAGCCGTTCGTCGAGTTCGAATCCGGCGAGGCCATCAACAACTGGCTGCTGCTCAACGCCGAGGTCCGCGCCCACATGACGCGCAACGTCCCCCACGGCGAGCGCCCCAAGGTCGCCATGGTCTTCTTCGACGAGGAGACCGAGCGGATCTGCCGCGAGCTCGGCTACGACCTCATCCTCCCCTCGGCGAAGCTGCGCAATCAGCTCGACTCGAAGATCGAGACGACGAAGCTCGGCAACGAGGCGGGCGCCTACTCGGTGCCGAACGTCCTCACCACGGCCGACACCTATGAGGAGCTGACGAAGGCCTCGGTCGCCGAGGGACTCGGCACCGACCTCGTCGTCCAGACCCCCTACGGGGATTCGGGCAAGACGACGTTCTTCATCGCCTCCGAGGAGGAATGGGACAAGCACAAGGACGACATCATCGGCGAACAGCTCAAGGTGATGAAGCGCATCAACAACACCCCGGTCGCCGTTGAGGCCGTGATCACGAGCAGCGGCGTCGTCGTCGGCCCGTTCCTCACCGAACTCGCCGGCTTCCCCGAGCTCACCCCGTACAAGGGCGGCTGGTGCGGCAACGAGATGACCCCCGACGTCCTCACCGCCGACCAGCGCGGGCGGGCCCGCGAACTCGTCCGCCGGATGGGCGAGGGACTGCGCAAGCGCGGCTACCGCGGGTTCTTCGAGGTCGACGTCCTCGTCGATCTCGACACCAACGACGTCTACCTCGGCGAGCTCAATCCCCGGATCTCCGGCGCCTCGGCGATCACGAACGTCACCGCGGGAGCGTACGCCGACGTGCCGCTGTTCCTCTTCCACCTCCTCGAGTACCTCGACGTCGAATTCGACCTCGACGTCGATGAGATCAACGAGCGGTGGGAGGAGCTCTCCGGTGCGGACGAGTGGAGCCAGATGGTCATCAAGGAGACCGCGCCGATCACCGAGTACATCACCCACTCGCCGCTGACCGGCCAGTACTACCTCGACCAGTACGGCACGCTCACCTACAAGCGTGCCGCCCTCGACTGGCACCCCCTCCAGAACGGCAGCGAGGTCTTCTTCCTCCGCATCTACGGGGCCGGCGAATACCGCTGGAAGGGCGCCGACCTCGGCGTGCTCGTGACGAAGAACCCGCTGCAGGTCGATGCCAGCGGCAAGAAGTCGCTGAGCATCCGCGCCAAGCACTTCATCGATTCGATCCGTGCGATGTACGCCGGTGTCCCCGTCGCCGCAGAGGATCCTGCGCCGACGATCGGCGGACCCGGGGCCAAGGGCGACTGATAGTCTCAGTCCGACCCCCAGCACAGATCGAAGAGGTGAAGTGTGTCCGAGACATCATCGGATCCGACCCTGACCGACCCCGCGGAGTTCGTCGACCCCGCATCCGCCGAGGCGGTGGCACCTGCTGAGGCAGCTCTGCCCGCCGAGGCGGTCGAGGTCGACCGCGACAACTGGCAGGACGCCGACAAGGTCCACTGGTCCTTCCAGCACGTCGACGAGGTGCTGCCGACGACGCCGATCTCCCGCGGGGACGGCCCGGTCGCCGAGTTCGCCGCCGACCTCCAGGACCTCGGCGAGGTCGAGATCCCCGAGACGGAGTTCTCCGAGGCCCGCACCGTCCGCAGCGTCATCGACGACTCCGACACCGACGGCTGGATGGTCGTCCACCACGGCACCGTGCTGACCGAGGAGTACTTCGGCGGCATGCAGCCGGAGACCGAGCACCTCCTCATGTCGGTGAGCAAGTCGCTCGTCGGCACCGTCGCCGGCGTCCTCGTCGGGGCAGGGGAGATCGACACCGGCAGGCTCGTCACGGACTACGTGCCCGAGCTCGCCGACTCCGGCTATGCGGGGGCGACGGTGCGCGACATCCTCGACATGCGCTCGGGCATCAGGTTCTCCGAGGACTATCTCGACCCCGACTCCGAGGTGCGCCAGATCGAGCGGTCCATCGGCTGGTCGGAGACCGACCCCGGCGATGCCAAGGGCATGTACGCCTACCTGCGCACGCTCGAGGCGAAGTCCGAGCACGGCGGCCCGTTCGAGTACCGCTCGTGTGAGACCGACGTCCTCGGCTGGGTGTGCGAGAAGGTCGCCGGGCAGAGCATGCAGACGCTCATGTCCCGTGTCCTGTGGTCGCGCATCGGCGCCGAACGCGACGCCCTCATCGCCACCGATCAGTTCGGGGTGGGGATGTTCGACGGCGGGATCAACGCGACCCTGCGCGACCTCGCCCGCTTCGGGTACCTCTACTCGAATCGGGGGCTGTCGCTGACCGGCGAACAGGTGGTGCCGACCTCATGGATCGGCGACACCCTGACCGGCAGCGAGGACACCCGGCAGGCGTTCGCCGACAGTCCCGGAGACAACCGCATGCCGGGCGGGATGTATCGGAACCAGTTCTGGTTCCCCTTCCCCGACTCGCATGCGTTCCTCGCCCTCGGCATCCACGGGCAGATGGTCTACATCAACCCGGGGGCCTCGTTCGTCGGCGTCAAGCTCTCGAGCTGGGGCCTGCCGCAGGACGCGAAGAAGCTCTTCCCCACGATCCGCGCCTTCGACGCCCTCGCCAAAGCCGTCAACTGACACCCTGCGCTCTCCCCTCCCACCGACGCGCGCACAACGAAGTCATTCACGGGTCACTGAAAGTCACGGGGCCGTAACCGGGCCTGATTTCCACTGGCCGGGACTGTAATCTTTGGGCACGTTCCTTCCCAAAGGAGCTGCAGCGCGCGTTCGCTGCCACCGCGGCCCGACATCCACCGCATCGGATGCCGGGCCGCGGCGCAGAGACAACTGAAGGCACCCATGTGAATCCCCATTCGACATCCACCCCCTCCCCCGAGCCCGGCGCTTTCGACCTCTTCCTCGGCCCCCGCATCATCGAGGAGAAGCGGTTCGCGTGCCGGGTGGCCACTGAATTCCCCGACACCGACCTCGCCGTGGCGACGGTCACCTCCCTCTTCGACCTCACCGCCGGTCGGATCCGCATCGCCCGCGACGTCATCGTCGGCGCCGACCGCGCCCAGGTCGACCTCGACGCCCTCGAATCCGATCGGTTCAGCACCCTCCTCGTCCCCCTCGGCGAGGATTCGGAGCTCACCGGCCACCTCGGCGAGGTCCCTCCCGCCGTGCGCCTCCTCCAGGTGCTCGCCCATGTCAGCGTCATCGACCAGCCGACCGTGGCGCTGGCCCGACAGGCGATCCCCCGGCTCGAAGCGGTCGATGCCACCGGTCTGCCGAGCATCGACGAGATGACCTCCCAGCTCGTCTTCGCCGGTCTGCTGCGCATCGACACGGACCGTCCGGGCACCTACGCGATGCCCGGCCTCGTCCGCTCCGTGGCCCGCCGCTTCGACCAGACGCCGGCCCCGAGCGGGCTGACGGCCCGGCGGGCGCTCAGCTGCGAGCTCGAGGAGTCGTTCCGCTCGCTGCTCGACATCGGCACGTTCCGTCTCGAGGCGATCTTCGGTCTCATCGCCGACCTCGAGGCGTGGTCCCTGCTCGCCGAGGTGTGGGCCGAGCGCGGCTTCAACGTCTTCTACCCCGAGTTCCTCACCGCCGTCCGCGCGATCCTCTCCGCCCCTGCCTCGGCGGCGCGCGGCTCCCTCGTCCTCGCCGAGGCCCAGAGCGCTGCCCGGGAGATCGCGAACATCTCCACGCGCACCGGGTCGACGGATCCGCGCGAGGTCCTTGCGCTCGTCACCTTCGACCGCCTCGATGTGCCGACCCTCGAGCAGGAGCGGGTGCGCCTCGACAACGGCGACTTCACCGCCAACGAGGTGGCCGTGATGACGTTGCGCTCGATGCGCGACCGCCGGCAGCACGGCGACCTCGACGGCGGGGTGCGGGCGGCCGAGGAGGGCAACCAGTACCTCTTCGCCCGACAGTCCCAGGCCGCACCCCTGTCGCGTCTCTACGATGCCCGTCTGCTCATGGAGCGCGGGCTCGATCTCGCGCGGTCCGGTGATGTCCGGCGCGGCCAGGACCTCGTCGACCGGGCGGTGACGATCTCCGAGACGATCCTCCCGTTCGACCCGTACCCGCTCGTGCCGGGGCTCGCGATCGCGGCGCTCGGCCATGTCGCCGCCGGGTTCGGCCCGAAGAGCGAGGGCTGTCTGCGCCGGTATGACGAGCTGCGGTCGCGGTTCGACTTCCACACGCTGCAGACGGACTTCATCGCCAACACCCCGCGCCTGCACCGGGCTCTCGACCAGCTCGACCTCGAGGCCTCCGCTGCGGCGATCGCGATCTCCAAGCGCCTGGCCCCGGACCAGCTGGGGTCGCGGGTGTACCGCTACGGGGAGGTCCTCCACAACGTCTACTCCGGAACGGCGGGCCTCTATCTCAAGGAGCATTCGCTCGCGCCGGAGAACCAGGTGACGAACACCGATCTGCAGATCGTCGGGTCCGCGTACTCCCTCATGACGATCCTCACCGTCGCCACCGGGGCCCTGCGGGAGGCGCAGGCGCTCGCGGCGCAGGCGCCCCTCGTCGACCGCAAGCACGGGCTCTCCCGGGCTCGGGTCGGCTTCGCGCTCGGGCAGTACGACGTCGTCGACTCCTCGACCTCGCATGTGCTCATCACGGGCACCGACCCGAAGAAGAAGGGGTCGGCGCTCGCGCTGCGGGCGGCGTCGATGCACCGCCGGGGCCGGGAGACGGCGGCGCTGGCCGATGTCGACAACGCCCTCGACTACTGCATCGTCGCGGGCTCCGTGCTGCCCCTGGCCCTGCTGCCCTCGGACATCAGGGAGGCGTTCGTCCGGGCCACCGCGTCCTCCCGGCAGTGGGATCTCATCGCCGCGACGTTCGAACTCGTCCCGGTCACCGGCGAGGAGCTGCGTGCGCGTCTGCTCGCGCTGCCGCAGACCTTCTTCGAGGCGCAGGTCGAGAATCGTCTGCTCGATTCGCAGGAGCTCGATCTGCTCTTCCGGCTCGAGAAGGCGACCCCGCTCGCACGGATCGCCGCCGACCTCTCCCTGGCCGAGGGCACGGTGAAGAACCGTCTCTCCGCGATCTACCGGAAGCTCGGGGTGCGCAACCGTCGCGACGCCGTCGAATACGGCTACCGCAACGGCTACTTCAGCTGACGGCGGGAGAACGCGCC
>NZ_BAAAMB010000013.1:87174-139858 GCF_039528855.1 Brevibacterium sanguinis
TCGTGACTCCGACCGGCCCTGGCGCGTTCTCGGGTATCCGGGGTGTGTTCAGCTCACGGACTGGGCGCGGGCCTCATCGCGGGCTGCGGCGAGCATGCCCTCACGGGTGGCGATCTTCACCCGCTCACGACCCTCAGCCTCCCCAGCCGCCTTCTCGGCAGCCTCGACCCGGTGGTACCCCTGCCAATCGACGAAATCCACACCCTTGGATTCGAGGAGATCGACGATCGCCGACTCCTCGGGGAACACCGGCTCCGCCAACACTCCGGCATTCCGGTCCCCGAGGATTTGGCCGATCGTCTCCAGGGCGTCACCCTTCGTGTGCCCGATCAGACCCACCGGGCCGCGCTTGATCCACCCCGTCGCGTACACGCCGGGCACCACATCAGCGCCCGCCGCCTCCGCCTGATCCAAGGTGTCGACGACGCGCCCCTCATGGTTGGGGATGACGCCCTTGCGCGGGTCGAACGGCAGCTGCGGCAACGCCGTACCCGCATATCCGACAGCACGGTAGACGGCATCGAACTCCCAGTCCGTCACCACCCCGGTGCCGCGAACATTGCCCGTCCCATCGAGCTCCTGTCGCTCCGTCCGCAGACCAGTCACCCGACCCTCGCCGAGGATCTCGACCGGGGCATGGAGGAAGTGCAGATGCAGACGGCGAGCAGCTCCCGCCGGTTCACGCAGCGTGAAGTCCGTCAGAGTCTTCGCGACCTGCTTGACCTGGTTGGACGATTCGATCGCCTCCAGCGAGCCGTCATCGAACTCGAAGTCCTCCGGATAGACGATGATGTCGACATCCGGCACATGCCCGAGCTCACGCAGCTCGAGCGGGGTGAACTTCGCCTGCGCCGGGCCCCTGCGCCCGAAGACATGGACGTCGGTGACCTGTGAGGCCTTCAGACCCTCGTAGACGTGGTCGGGGATCTCCGTAACATGCATGTCATCGGCCTGCTTCGCCAGCACGCGAGCGACATCGAGTGCGACATTGCCATTGCCGATCACCGCGACCCGTTCAGCGTCGAGCGGCCAGTCCTGGGCCACATCCGGATGCGAGTCATACCAGTTGACGAAATCCGCCGCCCCGTATGACCCCTCAAGATCGACACCGGGGATCGTCAACGCCGCATCCGTGATGCACCCGGTGGAGAAGATCACCGCATCATACCGATCCGTGAGCTCATCGAGAGTGATGTCGGTGCCGTAGTCGACGTTCGAGAACAACCGGATGTCACCCCTGTCGAGTACCTTGATCAGGGCGTTGATGATGCCCTTGATCCGCGGATGATCCGGCGCCACCCCGTACCGGACCAACCCGAACGGCGTCGGCAGACGCTCGAAGAGATCGATGCTGACCTCGAAATCACGCTCAGCCTTCGTCAGCAGATCAGCCGCATAGATTCCGGCAGGACCGGCACCCACAATGGCCACACGGAATGGACGAGTCATGGTTCACCTCAGGTCTTTCGTTGTCGTTTCAGTCGTCGGTGTCCTGCGGCGGGAGCGCCGCGATGAGGGGATGGTCGAAGCTGCTCGGTCCGAAGCCGGCCGCACCTCCGGGTGAGCCGATGTCGGCGAAGAATTCGACGTTCGCCGTGTAGTAGGACTCCCATTCCTCGGGGACGTCGTCTTCGTAGTAGATCGCCTCGACGGGGCACACGGGTTCGCAGGCGCCGCAGTCGACGCATTCGTCGGGTTGGATGTAGAGGCTGCGTTCGCCCTCGTAGATGCAGTCGACGGGGCATTCCTCGATGCAGGCCTTGTCCTTCACGTCGACACAGGGCTGCGCGATGATGTACGTCATGGGGTCCTTGTCATGGTCAGGGCGGAGAGGAAGTCGGCCGGGTTGACCTCGGTGAAGGCCCCGGCGGCGTACGGGCTCAGGCGCACGACATCGCCGACGACGACGACCGCGGGGTTGCGGACTCCGCGCCGGGCGGCTTGGAAGGCGATGGTCTCCAGGGTGCCGACGGTGACGCGCTGCCCGGCGCCGTAGCCGTCTTCGACGATGGCGACCGGGCAGTCGCCGCCGCGCTCCCCGCCGGCGAGCACCATCGCCGAGTGCGCGAGGGTGCCGATGCCCATGAGGACGACGACGGTGTGGTCGCGTCCCCCGCCGAGGCCGGTGAGCTGATCATGGCCGGTGATGACCGTGTACGCGGTCGCGAGATGGCGGTGGGTGAGCGGGATGCCGGCGACGGCGGGCACGGAGTTCGCGCTCGTCACCCCGGGCACGACACGGGCGTCGATGCCCGCCGCGTGCAGGTGGGCGAGCTCTTCGCCGCCGCGGCCGAAGACGAACGGGTCGCCGCCCTTGAGACGGACGACGCGACGACCGGCCCGGGCCTGCTCGACGAGGATCTCGTTGATCCGCTCCTGCGGCACCGGGTGGTGTCCCGGGTTCTTGCCGACGTCGATGATCTCGGCATCCAGGGGTGCTCCCCTCTCCGCGGTGAGCTCGTCGATGACGGTGCGCGCGCCGAGGCGGTCGGCGACGATGACATCAGCGGCCTCGAGGGCATGCAGGCCGCGGACGGTGAGGAGGTCGAGGGTGCCCGGACCGGCGCCGATGAGGAGGACGCTGCCGGGAGCGAAGTCGGTCGTCCTCATGCTCCTGCCTCCGTCGGGGTTTGCTCCGCGGGGGTGTGGATGCCCGCGGCAACGGTCGCCCCGGTCTGCGGGTCGATGACGAGGAAGCCCCCGGCCCGGCCCTGCTCGCGGAAGTCCGGCAGCGGCAACGCAGTGCTCAGGCGCACCGTGGCTGTGCCGATGTCGTTGCCGGCGAGCACCTCGGCGGGTTCGGATTCGTTCGTCGTGAGGTTGCGCCGGGAGGCGATCGTCACGATCCCCTTGACCGTCGACGTGCCCGCTTTGACGAGCACGCGGTCACCGGTGCGCAGGCCCGCCGCGTTGAAGGGGAAGACCTCGGCGCGCAGGGTCGTGCGCGCCGGCGGCAGGGATCCGGCGGCGGCGAGCACGCTGCCGCGGGCCGTGTCGATGTCGTCGGCGAGCCGCAGCGCCACCGACAGGGGCGCCCCGGCGGTCTCGCGGGAGCCGTCGGCGGTGTCGATGCCGACGACGCGGGTGCGCATCCCGGCGGGGTGGACGTCGATCTCATCGCCGACGCTGATCCGCCCCGAGGTGATCTGCCCGGTCACGGCCCGGTAGTCGCGGTAGGCTTCGGCGTCGAGTCCCGGGGCCAGTCCGCCCTGGGGGCGCAGCACCGACTGGACGTCGAGCCGGAAGGGCTCGAGGTCGGCGGTGTCCTCCTCGATGCTCGGCAGGGTCTCGAGCAGCTCGAGCAGGGAGGGACCGGAGTACCAGGGGGTGTTCGCCGAGGCGATCGCGACGTTGTCCCCGGCGAGCGCGGAGACCGGGATGAGGTGCGCGGTGTCGAGGCCGATCTGGTCGGTGATCTCCTCGACCTCACGGGCCACCTCGGCGAAGGCGTCCGCATCGTAGTCGAGGAGGTCGATCTTGTTGATCGCGACGATGACGTGGCGGATGCCGAGCCGGTGGACGACGGTGAGGTGGCGACGGGTCTGCTCGGTCGCGCCGTTGCGGGCGTCGATGAGGACGACGACGGCATCAGCGGTCGTCGCGCCCGTGACCATGTTCCGGGTGTACTGGACGTGTCCCGGGCAGTCGGCGAGGATGAACGAGCGCCGGTCGGTCGCGAAGTACCGGTAGGCGACGTCGATCGTGATCCCCTGTTCGCGTTCGGCGCGCAGCCCGTCGGTGAGGAGGGCGAAGTCGAATTCGCCGCCGACGAAGCCGCGTTCGGCGCTCGTGGCCGTGACCTGCGCGAGCTGGTCGGCGAGGATCGCCTTCGCGTCGTGGAGGAGGCGGCCGACGAGCGTCGACTTCCCGTCGTCGACGGACCCGGCGGTCGCGAAGCGCAGCAGGGTCTTCGCGGTGGTGGGGGCGATGGTCGTCATCAGAAGTATCCGTCCTTCTTCCGGTCCTCCATGGCGGCGGCGGAGATCCTGTCGTCGGCGCGTGTGGCGCCGCGTTCGGTCACGGTGGTCACGGCCACCTCGGCGACGACGGCGGCGATGTCGGCGGCGTCGGATTCGACGGCGCCCGTGCAGCTCATGTCCCCGACCGTGCGGTAGCGCACGGACTTGGTCACGACGGGTTCGTCCGCGCGTGGGACGGAGAACTCTCCCGTCGCCCACCACATGCCGTCACGGTGGAAGACCTCGCGGTCGGCGGCGTAGTAGAGGGGCGGAAGGTCGATGCCCTCGCGGGCGATGTAGTTCCACACGTCGAGTTCGGTGAAGTTCGAGATCGGGAACACGCGGACGTGTTCGCCGGGCACGTGACGGCCGTTGTAGAGGTTCCACAGCTCGGGCCGCTGGTTGCTCGGGTCCCACTGGCCGAACGCGTCGCGCAGGGAGATGATGCGCTCCTTCGCCCGGGCCTTGTCCTCGTCCCGGCGGGCCCCGCCGAACACCGCGTCGTAGCCGCCGGCGGCGATCGCGTCGATGAGCGGCTGGGTCTGCAGGGTGTTGCGGGTGCCGTCGGGGCGTTCGCGCAGGCGCCCGTCGTCGATGTAGTCCTGGACCTTCGCGACGGTGAGCTCGAGGCCGAAGCGCTCGGCCGTGCGGTCGCGGTAGTCGAGGATCTCCGGGAAGTTGTGCCCGGTGTCGACGTGGAGGAGGCCGAAGGGGATCTTCGCCGGCCAGAACGCCTTCTGGGCGAGGTGGAGGACGGTCACGGAGTCCTTGCCGCCGGAGAAGAGGAGGACCGGCTTCTCGAACTCCGCGGCGACCTCGCGGATGATGTGGATGGCCTCGGATTCGAGGACGTCGAGGGTCGTCGGTGCCTGGTGGTCGATGCTCATACGTGCAGCCCGCATTCTGTCTTGGAGAAACCTGCCCAGCGTCCGGCCCGGGGATCCTCCCCCGGGGCGACGGGACGCGTGCAGGGCTCGCACCCGATCGACGGGTAGCCCTGGGACATGAGTGGATTGACCGGCACGCCGAAGGCGCCGGCGTAGTCGAGGAGGTCGTCGAAGGACCACGCGGCGACGGGGTTGACCTTGATGAGGCCGTTCTTCTCGTCGAACGTGATGAGCGGGGTGTTCGCCCGCGTCGGCGCCTCGTCACGGCGCACCCCGGTGAACCAGAGTTCGTAGCCGGACAGGGACTTCTTCAGGGGCGCGACCTTGCGGCGGGCGCAGCACAGGCCCGGGTCGCGGGCGAAGAGCTCGGCCCCGAATTCGGCGTCCTGCTCGGCCACGGTCTGCTCGGGGAGGACGTCGACGATGCGCACATCCATCGTCCGGGCCACCTCGTCGCGGGTCTCATAGGTCTGGGCGAAGTGGTAGCCGGTGTCGAGGAAGAGGACGTCGACGCCGGGCATGTACTGGGCGACGAAGTGCGGCAGCGCGGCATCGGCCATCGAGCACGCGACGGCCGCGGCCCGGGTGTCGACGTTCCGCGAGACCCAGCGGATGACATCGGCGGGAGCGGCTTCGGCCACCCCATTGTCCGGGTCACCAGCGAGCTCCTGGTTCCCCGCCTCGGCGAGGGCACGGAGATCATCGAGGGTGCGCGTGCTCATACCAGCTCCTCATCGTCGACGCGGTGCGCCCATTCGGAGAAGGTCTCGGATTCGCCGCGGCCGTCGAGGAAGCGGCGCACGAGCTTCTCGACGTAGTCGCTGAGGTTCTCTGCGGTGACCTTGAGTCCGCGCACGGTGCGGCCGAGGCCGGCCTCGTCGCGGTCCTGCGAGGCCAGTCCCCCGCCGACGTGGACCTGGAAGCCGGGCTGCTGGGTGCCGTCCTCGGTGGTGACGAGCTGGCCCTTGAGGCCGATGTCGGCGGTCTGGATCCGGGCGCACGAGTTCGGGCAGCCGTTGAGATGGAGGCTGATCGGGTGGGGCAGCTCGATGCCCGCGAGACGGGCCTCGAGCTGCGCGACGGCATCGGCGGCGGTCTGCTTCGTCTCGACGATCGCGAGCTTGCAGAACTCGATGCCGGTGCAGGCCATCGTCGAGCGGCGGAAGAGGTCCTTCCGGCTCGAGAGCCCGAGAGCGTCGAGACCGGCGACGACGTCGTCGATGTCGTCCTCGGCGATGTCGAGGAGGAGGATCTTCTGGTGCGGGGTCGTCCGCAGCCGGGTCGAGCCGTACTTCTCCGCGAGGTCGACGATCTGCCCGAGCAGGGTGCCCGACGCCCGACCGGCGATGAGGCTCACCCCGATGTAGTACTTCCCGTCGGCCTGTCGGTGCACGCCGACGTGGTCACCGGCTGTCAGCGGCTTGTCCGGGGCGGGACCGTCGGCGAGTGCGTAGCCGAGGTACTCGGTCTCGAGGACTTCGCGGAACTTCTCCGGACCCCATTCGGCCATGAGGAACTTCAGGCGTGCCTTGTTCCGCAGCCGGCGGTACCCGTAGTCGCGGAAGATCTCCGTGACGCCCAGCCAGGTCTCGACGACCTGGTCGGGGGCGACCCAGGCGCCGAGGCGCTCGGCGAAGCGGGGCACGGTCGACAGGGCACCGCCGACCCAGAGGTCGTAGCCGATGCCGTGGTCGGGATGCTCGACGGCGACGAACGAGCAGTCGTTGATCTCGTGGACGACGTCCTGGCTGGGGTGACCGGTGATCGCGGTCTTGTACTTGCGCGGCAGGTTCGCGAGGCTCGGATCCCCGATGTAGCGGCGGGAGATCTCCTCGATCGCCGGGGTCGGGTCGATGAGCTCGTCGGCGGCGATCCCGGCCACCGGCGAGCCGAGGATGACGCGCGGGACGTCCCCGCAGGCCTCGGTCGTCTGCAGACCGACTGCTTCGAGGCGACGCCAGATCTCCGGGACGTCCTCGATGGCCACCCAGTGGAGCTGGATGTTCTGCCGGTCGGTGAGGTCGGCCGACCCGCGGGCGAAGTCGTTCGAGATGTCGGCGATCGTCCGCAGCTGCTCGGTCGTGAGCTTGCCGCCGTCGATGCGGACCCGGAGCATGAAGTACTCGTCCTCGAGCTCGTGGGGTTCGAGGGTGGCGGTGCGACCGCCGTCGATGCCGGGTTTGCGCTGGGTGTAGAGACCCCACCAGCGGAAGCGACCGTGCAGGTCATCGGGGTCGATCGAGGCGAACCCGCCCTTGGCGTAGATCTCCTCGATCCGCGCGCGGACGTTGAGGCCGTTGTCCTCGGCCTTGTCGACTTCGTTCTTGTTGAGCGGTTCGTGACCGTCGATCTTCCACTGTCCGTTGGACTTCTTCGGTCGCGCTGCGGCCTTGCCTGCGGGCTTCGCGCCGCGCTGCTCCACATCTGTGGACATAGCCAACTCCCCATGCTGGTGCGATTGCTTGGTCAGTCACGCTACAGGCTAACAGAATTGCTCAACAAATTAGGATGGCCAAAGCCTGTCATGTTTCGACATATGACGATCCGCGACAGCGGAAGACGTTTCCGCAGGGCGGGCTTGACGCAGCCTCAGAGGACTGCCATCATGCGCTCGCGCACGATGTCGACGAGCAGCGGCGACGCTGGTGACGTGCCGTGCAGCAGGGGGGCGGCGAGGCGTCCGCCGACGCCGTCGACGAGGCGCGCGGCGAGGTCGTCGAAGTAGCCGGGGGCGAGGAGGAGGTTGGCGACGACGAGGCGCTCACCGAGGTGGCGCTTCTGCTCAACAATGTCGCGGAGATTGTCGCGTTCACCGGCGAGGAACGCCGTCTGCACGGGCCGGCCGAGGCGGTCGGCGAGGAGGTGTCCGACCGCGCGACTCGCGTCGTTGGCGCGCTCGTCGCTCGAGCCGGCCGCGACGAGGACGACTTCGTCGTCGGCGGTCAGGGCCCCCAAGCGCTGTGCGAGGAGTTCCGCGAGCCGCGCGTCGGGCCCGAGGGTGCCGGCGACGCGGATGTCGCGCACCGCCTCGGGGGCGGAGCCGGCACTGTCCGGGGCGGGGCCGCCGGCGGCGGTGACCGCCTCGGCGAGGTCGACGTGGACGTGATACCCCGGGGAGAGGAGAAGGGGGACGAGCACGCTCGGTCGGTCGGCGGGCAGACGGCGGAGCACCTCGGCGACATCCGGGGCCTGCACGTCGACGTGCCCGAGGATGACGGTGTCAGTGATCCCGCGCTGCCGCACGTCGGCGGCGACCGCCTCGGCGAGCGCGGTGATGACGGCCTGCCCTTCGGGGGACGAGGTGCCGTGGGAGATGAGACCGAGCGCAGGGGTGGGCATCGCCTCATCGTGCCAAGCGGGGACTCGCGCGGTCAACGCCGACGTCACACGGCGTCGTCGGCGCACAGTGCCGTCGGCGCACAGTGCCGTGCGGTTGTTGCGTCGGGTCGGACACCGATGTCGCAGAATGCGCACATCGTCGGGCCCGCGGGCGCGGGGTTCCGCGGAGAGAATGGCATCAGTCCCACCCCGTCATCCCACCCGAGGAGTCCCGATGTCCCCCATGCTCACCGCCCCCGGGATGCGCGCCGTCGTCGCCGCGTCCATGCTCGCGCTCAGCCTCGGCCTGACCGGCTGCGGAGCCGGCGGGGATCAGGACGCGCCCGCCGATGGCGCACCGTCCTCGGCGGAGTCGACTGGGGCGGGGTCGACCGCGCCGAGTTCGTCCGAGGCGGGGTCATCCGAGGAGGCGTCGACGGAGGCGGCACCGTCGGAGGATCCCTTCGCCGACTCCGCCCGCGCCCAGTCATGGGCGAGCGACGAGGGGATGGACATCGACGCCGACGGCAACGGCACGATCCCCGCCGCCTCGCTCGAAGCCGATCTCGTCGATCTCTTCAGGAACAAGTTCGACCTCGAGGTCGAGAAGGCCACATGCGACACGGACATGGAGGTCACGGCGTGGAGCGGCTTCGAGCCCTGCGATGTCGTCGTCAAGGACATGACGTACTTCGGCACGGTCGAGCTCATCGACCACAAGGATGCGATGGTGAAGTACGAGGTGCTGTTCCCGGGACTCAACAAGGACGACGTGAGCTTCTAAGCTGGGAGTGGGTCGCGCACGGAGTTTGTTCGAACAACACCGGCATTTGCGAATATAGGCTAGAGTGGCTCCATGTCACGTCAACGGGCGAGCACCGACAAGGTGCACGGACAGATCCGCGCCGACATCCTCGGCGGCGTCTTCGCGCCCGGACAGAAGCTCAAGTTCGCCGATCTCGGGCAGCGCTACGGTGCGAGCGTGAGCGCGATCAGGGAGTGTCTGACGCGGCTGACGGAGCAGCGACTCGTCGTCGCCGAGCCCATGGTCGGCTTCCGCGTCATGCCGCTGACCGCCGAGGATCTCTGCGATCTCACCGACACCCGCATCGACCTCGAAGTCCTCGCTCTGCGCGGGGCGATCGAGCACGGCGGAGTCGACTGGGAATCCGATCTCGTCGCCGCCCATCACCGCCTCGAGCGCACACCGATGACGGCTCCCGACGCGCCGCGGACGATGTCCGATGAGTGGGAGCAGGCGCACACGGCCTTCCACGCGGCCCTGCTGGCCGGATGCCGGCGCCCCCGACTGCTCGCGATGACCGAGTCGCTGCGCGACGCCACCGCCCTCTACCGCCGCTGGGCGGTGCAGCGGGAGCCGAAGCGCGACGGCATCGACGAGCACCGCGCGATCCTCGAGGCGGCGCTGGCCGGCGACGTCGACGCCGCGACCGAGGCGCTGCGCGCGCACTATGCGACGACGGCGGAGATCCTCTCCGAGGGACTGTCATCGCCCCTCCCCCGCACCCAGGGGTGAGAGGCACTGCTGGTTCGGTGCACGGTGTCAGGCGCAAACTTTTCGGGCACAGGAACGGGCGCGTCGCCGGATCCGCGACGCGCCCGCTCGTCAGTTCGCGGGGACGGTCTCCGTCTCGGTGACGACGACGGATTCGCCGTCAGCGGCCCGTGCCTCTGCGGCCTCCGCGGCCTCCGCCTCGGCGCGATTGCGCTGCGACCACACGATGAACGCGGTCGCCGGCACCGCGGCGAGGGCGAGGGAGGCGAGTCCGCTGGCGACGCCGTACTTCTTCGTCAGCCCGAGCGCACCGTCGACGGAGTACTCGCCGGGGCCGGTGAATCCGAGGACCCCGGCACCGGCGGCGTAGAGCAGCGGCAGCTCGTATCCGCCCTTCATCGCCCACAGGCCGTTCTTCGCATTCACCGAGGCGGCCACGGCGAGGGTGCCGCTGACCATCGCCGCACCGAGCGGCGTGCCGGCCCCGAGGAGGAGCATCCCGGAGCCGACGGACTCCGTGGTCGCGGCGAGCTTGACCATCGACTTGCCGGGGACGAAGCCCCACTTCTCGAACATCGGGGCGGTGCCCTCGGGTCCGCCCCCGCCGAAGAGCCCGAAGGCCTTCTGCGAGGCGTGCCCGAGGATGAGTCCGCCGACGACGCCGCGCAAGAGCAGCAGTCCTGTGTTCATGGTGTCTCCTAACGGTTGAGCTGCTGGTGGACAGGTGGTGCGGTCAGCGGGAGAGGATCGCGGCGGCGGCCTCCCGCAGGGCGGCCTCGGGATCGGCGACCATGTCCGGAGCCCGCCACCCGATGTAGCGGTCGGGCCGGACGAGCACGGCGCCGCCGTCGCCGACCTCGCGCGCCTTCGCCCAGGCGCCGTAGGCGTCGTCGATGTCCTCACCGCGACCGATCGACCGGGTGCGCAGCGGGATGCCGAGCTCGGCGGACACCGCCTCGGCGGCGTCCTCCCATGCCTTGCCGCCGATCCCGGTGAGCAGGGTGAACTCCCCGCCGCCGGTGAGGTCGAGGGTCGAGACCTTCCGCCCGTCCGCCACGACCCACACGTGCGGCAGGTAGGCACCCGGCCACGTCGTCGGCTGGTAGTAGAGCTCGGCATCGCGGGTGTAGGCGGGCATCGGCTCACCATCGGTGACGGCCGCCGTCGACACGTAGCGCTGACCGAGCTCCACACCGTGGGCGTTGAAGTGGTACTCGTTCTGCGCGAGCACATCGTCGAGGTGACTGCGGCTCGCCGCCCCGGCCGGGGTGTCGCTGAAGAACTCGTCGAGCGCGGCCTGCCCTTCGGCATCGGTCTGCCCGATCCGGCAGCCGAAGGCCGAGGGCACCTGCCCGAAGGCCTGCACACTGGCCAGGGCCCGGTCGACGACCTGGCGCCCGACGGGCCGGCGTTCGGCGTCATACGTGTCGAGCAGGTCCGGTCCGGCGAGGCCGGTGACGACGTGCGCGAGCTTCCAGGCGATGTTGTACCCGTCCTGCACCGAGGTGTTGCTTCCGAGGCCGTTGGCCGGCGGGTGCCGGTGGGCGGCGTCCCCGGCGAGGAAGACGCGCCCTTGGCGGTAGGTCGATGCGACGAGGTGGTTCATCTGCCATTCGCTCACCCCTTTGATCCGCACGTCGACGCTGGGATCGCCGATGACCTTGCCGATGCGCTCCTGCAGTCCGTCCTCGCTCGTGTCGATCGTCTCCGTTTCGGGGTCGTAGACGACGATGAGCACCCATTCGGTCCACGGCCGCACGGTGACGAAGGTGCCGGCCCCGAGCCAGAAGTCGCGGCCGGGCTGGATCGTGAAGAAGAGCGCTCCGGGGCGGTGTGCGCGATACTTCTCGAGGTCGGCTTCGATCCAGATGTTGATCGCCGAGCCGAGACCGGTCTCCCCGTCGAAGGGGAAGCCGAGCTCCTCGGCGATGAGGCTGCGACCGCCGTCGGCGGCGACGACGTACTGTGCCCGCACGAGGTAGTGCTCACCGGTCGCACGATCGAGCATCTCGGCCTCGACGTGGTCGGCGGTCTGGCTGATCGCGACGAGTTCGGTGGAGAACCGCAGGTCGCCGCCGAGGTCCTCGGCACGCCGGCGCAGGATCGGCTCGAGGTCGTGCTGGCCGATGTTGCACATCGAGCTCGGGCTGGCGTTGGCATAGTCGGCGCGACGTGCCGGTCCGCTCCCCCATGCGTCCATCCGGGCGAGCTCGCGGCCGGCGACGCTCGTGGCGAAGACGTTCGTGCCCATGCCGTCGCCGGGGAGGGAGGCGGCGAGCACCTCGTCCTCGATGCCGAGGTCGCGGAAGATCTCCATCGCCCGCTGATTGGTGATGTGGGCCCGCGGGGTGTGCGCGGTGCTCGGGAACTTGCTCACGGTGATGGCGTCGATGCCGTCCCTGGCCAGGCACGCAGCGGCGCTGAGTCCGGCAGGGCCGGCGCCGACGACGAGGACGTCGGTGGTCTCGATTCGCATGGTGGTCGTCTCCTGCCGCTCAGATCGTGTGCATCGCGGAGTCGACGACGAGGTTGGCGGCGTTGATGCCGCGGTTGTCCATGAGCGCGAAGGACGCGTCGACGATGTTGTCCGGGGTGGGCAGGCGCTTGCCGGGGGTGCGCTGGCGCGCGGCCTCATAGGCTTCGGCGCGCACGGGGTCCGCGTTGTCGACGGCGTCCGTGCCGCCGACGACCCCGGGGGTGATGACGTTGACGCGCACCGGTGCGATCTGCACGGCCAGGGAGGTGGCGAGGCCGACGACGCCGGCGTTGGCCATGGAGATCGTCGTCGAACCCGGGAACGGCCGCCACATCGACAGGCCGCTGAACATGAGGACGGATCCGTCGGCGGCGAGCTTCGGCAGCGCGTAGTGGACGCTCGTCGCATAGCCGACGTTCTTCATCAGCGAGGTGTGGGCGCTGTCGTCGGGGCGGAAGTCCCTGATGTCGTTGTTGTCGCGGTCGAGGGCGACGAGGACGAGGTGGTCGATCGGCCCGTCGACGGAGTCGAAGAAGGCCTGGAGCGACGCCCAGTCGGTGAGGTCGCAGACACCGTGGCTCGCGTTCTCCCCGAGTTCGGCCGCGCGTTCCGCGTTGCGCTGCGGGTCCCGGCCGGTCACCGTGACCCGGTCCCCGCGGGCCACGGCGGCGCGGGCGATCTCGAGTCCGAGGCCGCGGGTGCCGCCGATGACGACGATGTGCTCATTGGTGGTGCTCTCCGGCATGATGCCCTCCTGAGTCGACTGCGTTGTCGCGTGACATCAGTTCTACACGAGAACTTTCGAAGCCTCAAGATTTTTTCGAATATTCTCATGAGAGGTGGAGGCGGCGTGGGTTCGGCAGGGGATCGCTGCCCGACTCAGGAGGGAGTCGCGGCGTCCGCAGTGTCAGCGGATCCCGGAGGGTTCGCGGCGTCCCACCAGTCGAGGACGCGCAGGGCCTGGAGGGTCACCCACTTCGACGGTTCGCCCGCGGGGACGTCGACGTGGAACCAGACGTCGCCGGCCAGCCGGTGTCCCATCAGCCATGCGCCGTCGGCCTGGCGCTGATCCCGGATGCGTTCGATCGCGTCGGCCAGACGCGGATCCGGCCGCCTCCCGTCGGTGAGCGCGGCGTCGCGGAAGTAGTCCGCGGCGGCGAGGATGCTGTAGTGCCAGCGCCTGGGGTGCGCGAAACTGAACGCGTTCATCGAGAATGGCTCGCCGGTGCTCAGGCGCCGATAGAGCCCCCGCGTCAGCAGATACTCCTCCCCCGCGGCACGCGCCAGCGCGACCCGAGCGCCGTCGCCGGTGCGCTGCTGATAGTCGAGAAGAGCGCCGAGGGCGTTGAGGGTCGAGTGGAAGGACGACCGGGTCGAGCCTTCGACCCATTCGCAGTTCCAGCCGCCGTCGTCGAGCTGGTGGTCGAGGAACCACTGGGCGATCCCGTCGACGTCGGCGCCGAGCCACAGGCCGTTCGACAGGGTCCACGCATTGATGCACACGTCGACCTCCCCACCCCAGTAGGGCAGGTCCTTGAACTCCCACCGCACGGGCGCGAGCTTCTCCGCGGTCCCGGCGAGCACCTCGGCGTCGATGCCCCATTCGCGCAGGTCCTTGAGCGCCCACGTCGTCGCCGTCCACGGCTGCTCACCCTCCCAGCTGAAGTCGGCGGGGAAGAACGGACCCCCGGCCCACTGGCCGTCGGGGTCCTGCCGCGCGAGCAGGTCGCGCCCGAACCCCTCGGTGGCGACCGTGGCCCGGGTGGCCTGCCAGGTGTCCTCGTCGGCCCCGAGGAGGTCGCGCTCGACCTGCCAGCGCAGCGCCGGATCGGAGTCGAGCAGCCAGTCCCTCATACGTGTGTCGATCATCGTCGATCTCCTCCACAGTCGGCTCGGAGCCCACTCATGACGCGAGTTCCGCTCACGGCCACCAGCCTAGTCCCGGTCGCCCCTGACGTCACGGGTCTGTGCGCGCGACATCGGCGGCGAGCATCCCCGGCCACTCAGCGAGGTCGGCCGGTGTCCGGGTCATCGGAAAGCTGACAGTGTCGTGGTCCGTGCCAGTTCCAGCCCTTCGCGCAAGGGTCGCTGTCGATGCTCCGCTGAGAGGATCTCCACTCCCCACGGGCCAGCGAAGCCGATGGCACGCATCGTCTCGACAAAGCCGGCCACGTCCTGCACCCCCTCCCCGATGAGTCTGCGGTTGTCCCGGGTGTCTTCGAAGAGTGTGCCGACCACCTCGGCGTCTGCGTCGCAGAGTTCGACACCGAACACAACGTCAGCGTTCACACTCTCAGACAACTCGGCAAACGACGTTCCCGCACGGAACACATGCCAGAAATCGATGATGAGACCAGCGGCCGGGTGCGCGACTTGATCGATGAGCTGAGCACCCTGCGGGACCGTTGCGATCATTCCGAACGGGAAGGGCTCCAATGCCACGCGTGTTCCGTGCGCTTCGGCTTCGATCGCCAGACGCCGGAGGGGCTTGACGAACGGTTCGAGGTCATCGACCTGCGGTGCTATCGCGGTCGCGATTTTGATGAACGACGCACCGAGAGACTGCGCAGCGTCGAGCAGATCATCCCAGTCCCGCCGCCAAGCCCCATCGTCGGTCCACCATCCGGAGCACAACTCGACTTCGACGTGCGTCAGCTCCGACGATCTGATGTCGTCAGCCAAACGGTCGTAGCCGATGGAAGCCCGCACACGGCGCAGATCGTCGAGAACGAAGCCCAGGCCCGCCCATCCAGATGCCGACACCTCACGGACACGCGTCTGGGCATCGTATGGGCTCAGTTCGGATGCGCGCAGCGGTGCAGTGTCTCCGGCGCTGGTCCAACACGAGGCGATCAACGCAGGTTCGGTCATGACTCGTCTCTCAGCTTCTTCCAACCCCGGAAGTCATAGGCCATTCCCGACTCGATCCCCTCTTCCATCGTCTCCAATGAGATGCCCCGTGTTTCGGGAACCTGGGTGGCGACGAAGATCAGGGCAATGACACCGACCCCGGCGAACACGAAGAACACTCCTGAAATGCCGATCGCAGCGACCATAGAGGGAAAGACCAGAGCGATAACCCCGTTCATCCCCCACCCGAAGAGCTGCGAGATGCCGATGCCGACGCCTCTCATGGGCAGAGGGAACACCTCGGCCAGCCATACCCAGACCGCAACGTTCAGGAAAGTCTGCATCGAAGCGACGAAGCCGACGATGAGGGCGAGGATCACCCAAGCACGGAGGGGGTTGTCTTCAGACATGTACATCGAGCACAGTCCGATGAGCAGATGGAAGGTCGTCGTGAGCGTGAGTCCGATGAGGAAGGTCGTGCGGCGGTCGACTCGGTCCATCATGTACAGCGCGACGAATCCTCCGATCACTGCCACGACTCCGGGGGCGATGTTCGCGATGAGGGCCGCATTCGCCGCGAAACCGGACTCGATGAGGACGATCTGTCCGTAGTACATGATCGAGTTGATGCCGGTCAGCTGCTGGCACACGGCGACACCGATGCCGACGAGAACGATCCTGATCAGCCACTTGTTGAAGACGAATTTCCGGTAACCGACTCGTTGGTCACCGGTGGTGGCTTCGGCAACCTGCTCCACAGCACCGAGTTCCGCGACGGCACGCTCTTCGGTACGCACGGTTCGCAGCACAGCCAACGCCTCTTCGTGTCGGTCGTGTTCGACAAGCCATCGCGGCGACTCCGGCATCCGCAGCATTCCGATGAACAGGCAGATCGCCGGCAGCGCGCAGACGGCGAACATCACGCGCCAGATGCCGTCGATGTGTCCCCAAACATTGCCGATGATGGCGTTGACGACGAAGGCTGCCAGCTGGCCGGAGACAATCGCGACTTCGTTGCGTCCGCTGATCGAGCCACGGATCTCGTAGGGTGCAAGTTCGGAGAGGTAGACGGGAACCACGATCGACGCACCGCCGACTGCCAGACCGAGCATGATTCGCCCGGCGACGAGCACCTCCAGGTTCGGCGCGAAGACAACGACAAGTGTTCCGAAGAAGAACAGACCCGACAGCATGAGGATAGTCCGCCGGCGCCCGATCATGTCACAGATCTTTCCGCACGACACCGCGCCGACAGCGGCAGCGAAGACGAGGGAGCTCGTCACCACTCCCTCGCTGACCGCTGTCAGACCCAGTTCCTGGGACATCGGGCGGAGAGCACCGTTGATGACACCGGTGTCATAACCGAAGAGCAATCCTCCGAAACACGCGATGATCGAAATCAGACCGATCCGCTTCCGGTGAGGACCGGTCTTGGGCATTGTCGGCAGCGCCGAGTCGTTCGATATTACTGAGTTGGCAACCATGGTGGTCTCCTATGCTGGGTGCTTCTTTGCACTGCGGGTTGCGCCTGAGCGCTGACCCGGGTCGGCGCTCAGGCGCCGCGGTCGATCTTGACTGCACGTCCTTCCCTCGCTGAAAGTTCTGCGGCATTGGCGAGGACGAGCGCCTCCCGGCCGTCGGCGAACGTCGAACATCTCGAGGCTTCTCCACGAACCAGCTTGCAGAACTCGCGAAGCTCGTCGACGTAGGCCTCGGCATAGCGTTCGAGGAAGAAGTGTTGGAACGGGGCTCCCGCCTGTACCGCCGAGGAGTTCGAGTACCTGAGGAGGCTCGTTCCGGCGTTGCCGACTTCGAGCATTCCCCGGCCGCCGAAGACCTCGATGCGCTGGTCGTAGCCGATCGCGCTGTGCCGCGAGTTCGCAATCGTGATCTGGGCGCCCCCAGCCGTGCGCATGAGCACCGTAGCGGTGTCGAAGTCGCTGAGCTCGGCTGCTCCTTCGTCGAACATCTGAGACCCGGTGGCGAACACCTCGACGATGTCGGGCGCGAAGAACCGCGCCATGTCGAAGTCGTGGATGGTCTGATCGCGAAACATTCCTCCGGTCGTCCGAAGGTTCTCGATCGTCGGTGGGGCCGGGTCACGACTGATGATCATGAGCTGTTCGAGGTCGCCGACGTCACCGGCCAGAAGGCGCTCCCTTGCGGCGGCGAAGCTGCGATCGAATCGCCGGTTGAAGCCCACGGCGAAGGGGACGTCGGATTCCTCGACCATCGGAGCCAACTCGTCGACTCGCTCGATGTCGAGATCGATGGGCTTCTCACACAGGATGGGGATCTTCGCCTTGATGGCCTCGGCGATGAGGCCGGCATGAGTCGAAGTGGGGGAGGCGACGATCACGGCGTCGATTTCGCCTGAATCGAACGCCCGGCGGGGCTCCGCCGAGGCGGAGGCCCCGTGCTCGGCGGCGATCCGCTCGGCACCTGCGAGGTGGGGGTCGACGACCCAGGTCAGGACGGTTTCCGGCAGTGCTGCGATGCTGGCGGCGTGGACCTTGCCGATGCGTCCGGTTCCGATCAGGCCGAAGCGAAGCTGTTCGCTGGACATTGGTGGGTTCTCCTTGTGGTGGAAAAGGGTTGCATGGACGGAGAGGGAGGCACAGTGGATTCGTCACCACTCGATTCGGGTCGGTCGTCCCGTGCGCGCGGACTCCTCTGCCGCCATGGCCAGTCGAGCGGCGACGATTCCCGCCGATGGCGGAGTGAGCGAGTCCGTTTCCCCTCGCACCATGGCGAGGAAGTGCCTGATCTCACCACGGAATGTCGCCGCGAAGCGATCCATGAAGTCTTCGTACGTGGTCACCGCGGGTGCTGTGCCGGATTCGAGAGGTTCAACCGGTGTATGGTCATCGACACCAGCGGAGAACGCCGCGTCGCTGCCGTAGACCGATGTGGCGACGTCCTGTCCTGACGCCACATTGCGCCCGCCGCTGACAAGCGCCTGGCTTCCTGAGGCGAACGTGATCACCGCCGATGCGGTGTCGAAATCGTCGCAATCTGAGTAGACCTCGGCATCGAGGACGCCCCCGGTGGCGTAGACGGACACAGGCCGGTCGTCGAGAAGCCAGGGAATGGTGTCGAAGTCATGGATGAGGAGGTCACGCCATATGCCCCCTGAATGCGGGATGTAGTCGGGATCAACGTGTCGGTGGTCATGGTTTACGGCGTGAATCAGGCGGATCGGGCCCATGGAGCCGCTGCGGATGCGCTGCCGCAGCCTCTGATGACCCTCGTCGTATCGCCGGTGGAACGCGACCATGATCGGCACTCCGTGCGACTCGAGCTGTTCAGACAGCTGGGGGATCTCAGCCAGGTCGAGACTCAGAGGCTTCTCGACGAGGCAGGGTACGCCATGCTCGACGGCATACCGAGTCAGGTCCGGATGCGTACCGGTCGAGGTCGAGATGATCACTCCGTCAAGACCATCGGCCCACGCGTCTGACAGCGTCCGCATGGAGATCTTCGGTTCCGCTTCGACCTCGCTTTCAGCCGAGAGCGAGACGGTGAGCGACTTCCGCGTTGCGTCGAGCCGGTCCACGCTGCGGCCGATGAGCACCAGCTCAGCGTCGGGGGCTTCCAGGACGACGTTGCGCGCGTGGAGCTGTCCGATCCGACCGAGTCCGACGACCCCGATGCGCATGCTCATCGGACTTCCCTCACGATCGATCGAAGATAGTCAAGGCTCTCCCGCGCCTGCGTCATCGGCCCGTCGCCCGCTTCTGGGTCGGCAACGACGACGGTGTCCTGTTCGAGAGTGAACCACCCGTCGAAGCCGGCTTTGACCAGAGTGGTCACGATCGCACGAATGTCGATATCTCCTTGGCCCAGCGGCCTGTACATTCCACCGACGACCGCGTCGTAGTATGTCGAGTCCCCGGCGCGCACCTGTCGGGCGTGGGAGAGCGAGACGTCCTTGAGGTGAACGTGGGAGATCCGTTCGGGATGGTCCTTGACGAAGGCCAGCGGGTCGATGCCCCCAATGAACATGTGTCCGGTGTCGAAGCAGATGTCGACGGCGCTGCCGTTGAGGACGTGATCGACATCGTCCGCAGTCTCCACCATCGTCCCTACGTGAGGATGAAGTGCAACCCTGACGCCATCTGCGGCCGCTCGCGAGACGATTCTGTCGATGTTTGCGCACAGGGTCTGCCACCCGTCGTCATCAAGGGGCGGCCTGACGTGATCGTAGCCGTCGATTCCGGTGGCCGCCGCGAGGACGAGGGTATCCGCTCCGGCAGCGACGAACGAACGCAGTTCCGCTTCGATCTGCGGGAGAGGATCAACCTCCGGGTCGTGGATGACTGCCGGGACGAAGCCTCCGACCGAACGCATGGAATGACGATTCAGGAGCTCTGCTCTGGTCTCGGGATCGACTGGCAGGAAGCCCTCCGGCCCGAACTCAGTGGCGTCGAATCCGAGCTCCTGCATCTCCGTGAGCACCCTGTCGGGCGCGAGTTGATAGCCCCACCCGGGGACCTCGCAGACTCCCCAGGAGATCGGGGCAGCTGCAATCCTGACATCGGCCATCATCGGACTCCGTTCTGTGTGAGGGGACCGCCGAAGCTGAGGTCGGCGGCGTTGACCACTGCAGTTGGACGTCCACCCTCGAGCACGTTCCTCACTGCCTGTGCCGCAGCGACGAAGGTCGCGCGACTCGATTTTGTCGTCAACCCCATGACATGTGGGGTGAGCACCGTTCGGGGATGCTGGTAGAGGGGATGCGGTCGGGGCGGCTCCGGGTCGAACGAGTCCAAGCCGACTCCGGCGAGTCTCCCCGATTCGAGACCCTCCAGCGCCGCGTCTTCGTCCACGAGTCCGCCGCGGCTGGTGTTGACGAGAATCGTGCCCGGCTTCATCTGTTCGATCATTCGGGCATTGACCATGTGCCGAGTGCTCTCGGTCAATGGCACATGCAGGGAGATGACATCGGAGCCCCGAACGATCTCCTCGAACGTGTCCACACGATTGGCGGAAGGAACCTCGGCGATCGGATCGTAGATGCTCACGGTCATTCCGAAAGCCTCGGCGAGTGCCTTCACGCGCTTCCCGATATTCCCGAAGCCGACAAGACCCAGGCTCGCCCCATCGAGATCACCGACGGGCACCTCCGTGCGGGCCGACCATTGGTCGGAGCGCACAAGGTCGGTCAGCTGCCCGAGCGACTTCACCAGATGGAGGATGTGGGCGAGCGCTCCCTCAGCGACGGCGGTGGAGTTCACACCCGGCGTCACGGCTACCGGGATGCCCCTGTGACTGGCGGCAGCGATATCGATGTCGTCGACCCCGACCCCGGTGCGGGCGATGACTCTGAGTTCGGGCATGTCATCGAGTTCGGCTGGCCCCACCCTGACTGCGGCCCGGACGATGGCTCCTGCAGCTCGCCGGAGTTCGGCATCGTCGGGGGTCGGAACGAATCGCACTCCCGGTCCGAGCACGGGTGCGACAACATCGCTCGGGACCGGCCCCAGGCCGACGACGGTCATCGTCTCAGTCATGGGTCACCGCCGTCTCCGAAGTTGCCCATCCCTGCTTCACGGCCGCCGAGGTACCTTCGACCTGCTCGACAGACTGCCAGTTCTCGTCGGCGATAGCTTGCTCACCTGCGTAGACGACCCTATTGGCCGCCAACGCGTCATGGACGTCGGCATGTGCGGAATCTGCTCCGATATGGGCAAGCAGAAACTTCTTCGCCTCGATGACCTTGAGATCGTCGTAGCCCATCGAGGTGCCGGCCCCGGGCTGAAATTTCGAGAAGTCTCCGAATTCCGGGCCGGCCATGATCCGCGTGAAGCCGACATGGGGTCCGCGATATCCCAGAGCCAGTTCGAGCTCGTTCATCCTCTCGAAGTTCCACCGCAGAGAACCCTCGGTCCCGTAGACCTCGAAAGAGTACTCAGCACGAGGTCCGACGCTCACGCGTGACGCTTCGAGAGTGCCGACGGCTCCTGCGCCCTGGGCATCGGGGCCGAACTGCACGAGCAGTCCCGCGTAATCCTCGTTCTCCACGGGGGCCATCTCCCCACCTTCGACGACGGAGAAATGCGTGCCGCTGCCCATTTCGAGTTTGGGCCGTTCGGCGTAGGCGGTGTTCGACACCCCTGTGACTCGGTCGATGGGACCGACGACGTAGTGAGCGAGATCGGTCAAGTGACCGAGCAGGTCGCCGAGCACGCCCGAACCGGCGAGTCTGCGCACGAAACGCCATGACAGTGCGCCGTTGGGTTCAGAAGAGTAGTCGGCGAAGAATGCTCCCCGTACATTGATGATCCGACCGAGCTGACCTTCGGCGATGATCCGACGGGCATATTCGATGGCAGGAGCATTGCGATAATTGAAGCCGACGGCGGTGACGATGCCCGCATCGTCTGCGGCCTGCGCCACCGTTTCCGTCTCTTCGGCGGACCGACCCACCGGCTTCTCGATCCACAGGGACTTGCCTGCTCTGGCGACAGCTGTGCCGATCTCCTCGTGTAGGAAGTTCGGTGCACAGACGGAGACAACGTCGACGTCGGGATGTTCCAGGACCTCGTGATAATCCGTTGTGGCGGACTCATAGCCGAGCACATCGACGGCGTAGTCGGCGCGGTCCCGGTTTGTGTCGGCGGCGATGACGAGGCGCGGCCTGATGCCGAGTTCGGGGTAGACGACCGAAAGACTGGAGTAGGCGCGGCTGTGGAGCTGACCCATCCAGCCGACGCTGATGAGTCCGACGCCGATTTCGTGCTGTGGAGTGTACATGGTGCTCAAGGCAGTTCCTTAGGTAGCAGAGTGAGGTTGACGTAGGTGCGGCTCAGGGTCTCAACACTGAGACGAGGTTCTGAGCTGCGGCGGCCAGGAGAGTGGAATCCGAGCCCACCGGCAGGAAGCTGAATCCCTGATCTGCTCGCATGGCAGCCGCGTCGGCATCGGCGCAGAGGATTCCTGCGGCAGTGCCATGTCGTCGCGCGGCGGTCACGACGGCCGACAGCGCCTCCTGGAACTCGGGTGCGTCGAAGTCCAAGGGAACTCCCAGGGCGTAGGAGAGATCGAGCGGACCGACGAAGACCACGTCGACGTCCGGATGCGCGGCGATCGCGTCGACATCGGCGAGTGCCCCGACGGTTTCGATTTGGACGATGGTGAGGACATCGCCGTTCGCCGCCGACAACGCTTCTCGGTCCATTCCCCAACGGACCGACCGGTTGTACGTGGCCACTCCCCTATCTCCTGTGGGCGGATAGTGCAGGTGCGGGATGATCGCTTCGACCTCCTCGGCAGAGTCGACTCGGGGAAGCATGACACCTGCGGCTCCGGCATCGAGGACCCGACCGATCCTGATTCGGTCAGGCGTCTCAACACGAACCAGCACTGGAGTGCCGTAGGCTCCTGCCGTGCTCACGGCATCGCCGACAGATCGTTCGTCTCCGCCCCCGTGCTCGAGATCGATGAGCACCCAGTCGAGCCCTGACGCCGCCAGCACTTCCACGGCCATAGCCGATCCCAAGCCTGCAAAGGATCCCAGAGTCGTCTCCCCCTTGCGGATGCGGCCGGCGAGTGCTCCCTGATCGAGTGGTGTCCGGAACGTGCTCACACGTGCCATCGCTGCTTCTCCAATCCCTGTTCGTAGTCGGCTCGGAGTTCATGCACTCCTGCCTGTTCGGCGACTTCGGCGGGAGCGACGTCCCAGAACACTTCCGACCCGGGCAGATCAACCAGGGGAATCGTCGGAACGACGATGGCGACAGGACCGCGTGCCGAACGGGTCCGTTCGAGGACATCGCGCACCTCATCTGAGGTCTCGACTCTGTAGGTCTGAGCGCCGAGACCCTCGGCGATCTCCCGCAGGTCGATGCGTAGGTAATCTCCGGACAGTCTGCGGTCCTCATCGTTGCGGTATCGGAAGTCGTTGCCGAACTGCTCGCCGAACTTCATCATCTGCAGGCGCCTGATCACCTGGAATCCGTGGTTTTCGGAGATCACGTAGGTGATGTCGAGGCGTTCCTGGGCAGCCGTGAGGATCTCCGTGGGGTTCATGAGGAACGTGCCGTCGCCGATGAAGACCGTGACCCGCCCGGTACTCTGCGGATCAGCGAGGCGGACACCGATGCCGGCTGGGATCTCGTATCCCATGCAGGAGAATCCGAATTCCAGGTGACAACGGCGATCATCCGTGGCGTCCCAGACTTTGAGGAGGTCACCGGGCGGACCTCCGGCTGCGGCGATGATGGTGTCTCCGGGACGGGCGTGGTCCTGAAGAAGACCGATTAGCTGGCCCTGGGTGATTACGGCGTCCGTGTCGGGAATGTTGGGGTGGGCGTGCTCAGCTGCATCCTTGTCGAACTGCGTGTCGGGGTCGAGGGCGGCCTGGCGGATCGGAGCCCACCGATCCTTGTGTGCAGCGATCTCGTCTGCCCACGATCCGCTGACCCGATAGCCGCCTAGGGATTCTGCGAGCGCATCGATGCCGAGGCGGGCATCTGCCACGACGGCGGCAGCACCCTGCTTGATCGCGTCGAGTTCTGCGATGTTGATCGACGCGAAGCGCACTTCGGGGTTCGCGAAAATCGTCTGCGATCCCGTTGCGAAGTCAGTCAGCCGAGTGCCCACGCTGATAATGAGATCGGACTGTGCGACGAGCCGATTCGTTGCAGGGTTCCCCTCCAGTCCGATCCCGCCGAGCGCCCACGGTGCCGCCCTCTGCACGGCTCCCTTGCCGCCGAACGTCTCCGCAACAGGGATTCCCGTCGCGTCGGAGAATCGGGCCAGAGCTGTCTGCGCCTGCGAGTAGAGAACCCCTCCCCCAGCGATGATGAGCGGCTTGGTCGAGGAGGCGACGAGTCCTGCGACTTCTGCGATGTCAGTCGGCTGAGGGATGGTGCGTCGGATCTCCCAATCCCGGGGAGAGAACATCTCCAACGGGTAGTCGAAGGCGTGGGATTGGACGTCCTGAGGCAATGAGAGAACGACAGCGCCGGTCTCGACAGGGTTGGCGAGCACACGGAATGCCTTGGGCAATGCGGTGACGAGCTGTTCGGGACGTGTGATGCGGTCGAAGAATGTCGACACCGGCCGAAACGCGTCGTTGACGCTCAAGCTGGGATCCTGCGGGTTCTCGAGCTCCTGAAGCACGGGCCCCTGTCGTCTGGTGGCGTAGGTGTCTCCGGGGAGCAGAAGCAGCGGCAGTCGATTGACTGTCGCGGTCGCGGCGGCTGTCACAAGATTCATAGCGCCCGGGCCGATTGAGGCAGTGACCGCCAATGTCTGAAGGCGACTGCTGGCTTTCGCGAGGGCAGTGCCGGCGTGGCCGAGCGCCTGCTCGTTGCGTCCCTGGATGAACGGCATGTCGTCGGCGTACTGGGCGAATGCCTGACTGAATCCGGCGACATTGCCGTGTCCGAAGATTCCGGCGGCCGCGGGAATGAAGCGCTGTCGATGCTCATCGAGCACAGAATGCTGATTGATGAGGTAGCGGACGACGGCCTGAGCAACGGTCAGTCGCACTGTCGGTTCGTTCTTCATTGGTGCTCCCTGTTGACTCGAATGGTGCTGGGTGATCGGCATGGATTCGCTGTTCGATGGGTCGGGCTACGACCGCCACGGCCGACCGTGGAGGACGACAGTCTTCGCCTCTGTCATCTCTTCGACTGCGGCCCGCGGTCCCTCTTTGCCGATTCCGCTGGCTTTGAGTCCCCCGTATGGCATGAGATCCGCTCGCCAGAGAGGCGTCCAGTTGATGTGGATGCTTCCGGCGTCGACGTCGCGCATGTATCGGATGGCGGCGTCGATGTCATTGGTGAAGATGCCGGCGGATAGGCCGTACTCGGTCGTGTTCGCCAGAGCGATCGCAGTCGCCGTATCAGGTGCATCGGTCACGGCCACAGCGGGTCCGAAGATCTCCTCCTGCGCGAAACGCGAGTGGGGATCGACTCCGCTGACGATCGCCGGCTCGACAATGGCTCCCGATCGATCGCCGCCGAGTTCCAAGGACGCGCCGTCTTCAACGGCGCGCAGAATGGACTCATGGACGCGCGTCGCTTCGCGTTCGGAGATCAGTGTTCCGACTGTTGTCTCAGCCGCGCTCGGATCACCGGTACGATGTTGAGCGACCTCGGCGCGGAGGGCGTCGAGGAAATCGCCGTGCACCGCTTCGTGGACGATGACACGTTGGACCGAGATGCAGACTTGGCCTGCATTCGTGTAGCCGCCGGCGGCGACGGCCGCGGCAGCGAGCGGGATATCCGCATCCGGCAGAACTACGACAGGGGCCGACGAACCCAGCTCGAGCGAGAGCTTCTTCACCCCGGCCACTTCCGCAATATGGCGGCCGATTGCAGTGGATCCCGTGAAGGATACCTTCCTGATCCGCTGGTCCGAAGAAAGCCTGTCGCCGATTTCTCCCCCGGGTCCGGTGAGCACTGAGAGCACTCCTTCCGGAAGTCCCGCATCGACGAAACACTCGGCCAGGGCCAGTGCCGTGAGCGGTGTCGTACTGGCCGGTTTGAGGATGACGGCGTTGCCTGCAGCCAGCGCCGGGGCGATCTTGTGATTGACGAGCAAGGCGGGGTAGTTGAAAGGCGTGATCGCAGCGACGATGCCGACGGGCTGTCGCAGAGTGAAGCCGACCTTGTCGAGCCCGGTTCCGGGATTGGCATCGAGCGGAAGGCTCTCGCCGTAGAGCTGGGTGCCCTCGAACGCGGCCAGTCGGATGATCGATCCCGAACGGCTGGCTTCCCCCTGCGCCTCCTTGAGCGTCTTGCCGTTCTCTGCCGACAGCGTCTGTGCGATCTCCTCGGCTCGTTCGTCGGCCAGGTCCGCAGCGCGCATGAGAATCGAGAAGCGTTCGTGCGCAGGAGTGGCCCGCCACGTCTCAGCCCCGACGACCGCAGCTTCGACAGCCGCATTGACATCGTCGGCGCCGGCGATCGAACACTGCCCCACGACACGGTGATCGTAAGGCGAGACGACGTCGCGCATCGCCCCCGGCCCACTGCCGCGCTGCCACCGTCCACCGATGAGCAACTCATGACGCACCATCGCGTACTCCAAACTTCCAACTCGATTGCATTCCCTCCACTTTGAACCGGTCCAATTCGTTCGCAAGAAGTTCCGCAAGGCATTTTTGGACCGGTCCAATACGGAGACAATGCGAACTTAGTGTGACCCGCCTCATGCTGTCAACCCCCTAGCGCGGATCCGATTTCGCGCTGTCGCGGATCGCCCGTCCATCAGGCGGAGATCCTGCGTGTGTGATGATGTTGTCATGGCGAACACGGGGGCAGATTCTGCGTCGGGTCAGCGGTCACGGCCCACTATCCGCGATGTCGCCGCGCGCGCCGGAGTCTCCAAATCACTGGTCTCACTCGCTTTCACCGATCCACAGAAGGTCGGTCCTCAGCGCCGGGAACTCATCCTCGAAGCCGCTCAGGCTCTCGGCTACGAGCCGAACTTCCTGGCTCGTTCGTTGGCCAGGGACTCCGCGCCCTTCGTCGGAATCCTCGTCGTCAATCTGCGCAACCCGATCTTTGCCGAGATCGCCGAGGCAGTCCGTCAAGAGCTAGATCTCAACGGCGAATACGGGCTGATCACCAGCGCCGCGATCACCGACTCGGATGACCTTCCGAACAGCTACGGTCGCATCGATCCGCGGGTTGTTCGCATGCTGCAGGATCTGCGCCCGAAGGCACTCATCGTCGTCGGAACGGTGCCGGAAGAGGAGGCGATGTTCCGCGGAATACCAACGGTGTACGCAAGTGCAGCACCCAGGCCGAACACCGAACACTCCTCTGTGCGCATGGACGACGCTAAAGGCATGGAGCTCGCCGTCGACCATCTCGTCTCACTGGGCCATACGAGAATCGGATTCATCGGCGGTCGTGGCGGAGCGGTCTCCGCCGGACGAGCCCGGGCTTTCATCACAGAGATGGAATCCCGCGGATTGGAAGCAGTGGTCGAGCCGGCGGGCTTTTCGGAAGCTGAGGGCTATCGCGCGGCAAATGACCTTCTCAGCCGGGACCGGCGGCCCAGCGCCGTCGTCTGCGTCAACGACATTTCAGCGATCGGAGTTCTCGCTGCTGCCGATGATGCAGGCGTGGTCGTGCCGGACGAACTCGCCGTCGTCGGGTTCGACAACATCCCACTTGCCGACCTCAATCGCATCTCATTGACTTCGGTGGACCCGCAGAACCGAGAGATCGGTCGCTTGTCGGCCCTTGCCGTGCTCGAACTTCTCGGAGCACAAGGAACTCCGCCGTCTGAATCACTCATCACTCCCGACCTCGTGATTCGGGGTTCGACGCTAGCCCACCGGCCGCAGGAAGCCCCGCCATCCGATTGACACCGCTGAGCAGACAGTGATCCCAGCCATCAGGTCTGGTGTCGAGCCACATCGGCGGCGAGCATCCCCGGCCACTCAGCGAGGTCGGCCGGTGTCCGGGCGACGATGAGCTCGGAGTGCGGGAGCACCGCGTGGAGAGCCTCGGCCGTGGAGAGCGGATGGGCGGGATCATCGGCCCACGCGAGGATCGTCGTGGGCGTCTCCACCCCGGCGAGCGCCTCGGGGGTGGGCAGGTCGCTGGCCGCGGCACCGCGGAGCACCGCGGGCAGGAGACGTTCGGGAACCTGCGGAGTGGTCTCCGGTGCGTCGGCGAGCGCCGGGGGTCGGACGGCGCTCGCCCCGACGGCCAGGTACTCGGCGATGCCGCCGCCGGCGACGAGGTCGGCCGCTTCGAGGTAGACCTCGGCCTGCGCCGGACGCGTCTGCCAGGCCGTGGGCGGGACGACGAGGGTGAGACCGGAGAAGCGCCGCGGGTCGGCCACCGCGGCGTGGAGGAGGGTGGCTGCACCCATCGACGGGCCGACTCCGTGAACCGTCTCCCCGGGGAAGTGGAGGTCGAGGAGCGTGAGGAGGTCGACGGCCAGACGGGACCAGCGATAGTCGATGGCCGCGCTGCGGCCGGTCGATTCCCCGTGGCCGCGCGCGTCGTAGCGCAGCAGACGGGTGCCGCTGAGGCCGACGCCGAGGTCGAGGTGGAGCACGCGGTCGCGAGCGCGCGACGACGTCAGACCGTGGAGTTGGACGACAGCTCGTCCGCCCTCGTCGCTGAGCTCGGCGGCGATGTCGGCACCGTCGACGGCATGTCTCGACATCACGGACCAGACCTCCCCACCTGCGGCTCCCTGCCGTGGCTCTCACGTTAGAGTAGCGACATGCGTTTGACCAACGTGTCTCACCTCAACCTCCCGTTCGGCCGCCTCTACGGCTACGACGTCGTGACCGGGCCGCTCGGACGCAGGCGCCCGATCTCGTTCGACCAGCAGCGGCATGTGGCCGCCGGGGCCCGCCCCGGATCGTGGATGGCGCTCTCGCTGCGCCTGCCCGGCGACGTCGACCGCGATGCTCTCGCCGCCGCCTGGTGGGCGGTCATGCAACGGCACGGCACCCTGCGCACGGCGTTCTTCACCGATGACGACAACGAGGTGGGTCTCGCCGAGGTCGAGCTCCTGTCCGGTGGCTGGCGTGAGCATGCGATCGCCCAGGGCGAGGCCGTCAACAGCGCCCTGCGCAGCGTCCTCGATGAGGCGTGCACCCCGTTCGCCCGGCCCTCCCACCGCCTCTGCGTGCTCGAGACCGCGGCCGGGTCGACCGTCATCATCGGGGCCGACCATGCGCACGTCGACATGTGGTCGATGCTCGTCATCGCCCGTGATCTCCTCTCCGCACTCTCGGCGATCACCCTCGGCGAGGACCCCGACCTCGATCCCGCCCCGGCGTTCTACGAGCACACCCTGGCCCTGTCCGAACCGGGACCCCCGCCGGAGCGGGTGAGCTCGCGGTGGCGGGAGATCCTCGAGGCCGGTGGGGGCTTCATGCCCCGCTTCCCGCTCCCCCTCGGTGAGTCGACCGCGCACCTCGAGCGGGTCGTCGTCCGCGATGTCTTCGACGTCCACTCCTCGGCGGCGTTCTCCGCCGAGGCCCGGGCCGAGGGTGTCTCGACCCTGACCTTGGCGCTCTCGGCGATGGCGGAGATCACCCGGGAGGTCGGCGGCGGTCCGCTGCGCGCGGTCTTCCCCGTCCACAGCCGGTATGAGGAGCGGTGGAACGACGCCGTCGGCTGGTTCATCACGAACTCGGTCCTCGAGATCACCGACCCGGCCCCGCGGGCGAGCGCGGCAGCGGTGCGGGAGGCCATCGACCTCGGCTCCCATCCCCTCGCCGAGGTGCTCGCACCGTGGGGCGGCATGCCCGAGGCCCCGGGGATGTTCGCGATCTCCTGGCTCGACCTGCGCAGGCTGCCGGTGCGCATCGATTCGACGGGGCTCGACGCCCAGTACGTGGGCGCGACGATCCGCACCGACGGGGTGATGCTGTGGTTCATCCTCGACGAGAACGGCCTCCACCTGCGGTGCCGGTACCCCGATTCCGAGCAGGCCCGTGCCAACGTCGGCGGGTGGCTCGATGCGCTCGTCGCCCGGATGCAGGACATCGCCGCGACATCCTCAGGCGACGCCCTGCGCGTGGCCGGCGAGGAGTTCCGCGTCTCACGGGCCCGCCGCGGTGACGTGCCCGCGATCCTCACTCTCCTCGAAGGCGATGCTCCCGGCGCCGAGGTGCTCGACCGCCTCCATGCCGCGATCACCCGGGATCGCGCCCACTACCTCGCCGTCGTCCGCGACGAGCGCGCCGAGGTCGCCGGGACAATGCAGCTGACGTTCGTTCCCGGGTTCTCCCACGGCGGGGCGCTGCGGCTGGAGATCGCCGGGTTCCGCGCGCGTTCGTACGAACTCGGGGAGGCGATGCTCGCGTGGGCGCATGAGCAGGGCCGCAACCGCGGGGCCGATGTCGCGCAGATGACGACGGAGGTCGATTCGGAGCTCGTCACCGCCCTCGGCTACACGCCCGAGCAGGGGCGGTTCGTCCGCCGACTGGCCGGTGACGACGATGGGTGACTCCGATCCTCGCCGAGGCGGTCCCCGGCTCCTGACCTCAGCCGACGGTTCGCGGTCGGTCAGGACACGGACGACACGCCCTGGGCGCTCCTCGCGCACCCGTCTCGAGTCGCTGGCGACGAGGCTGTCGGTCATCGCCTTCGTCATCGTCGCGCTCGGGGTGGGCGTCTCGATCCGCGGTGAGACCATTCCGCTCGGCGGGGAGGACTCCCTCGGCGCACTGACGGGATGGTGGACAGCACTGACGGCGGGACTGGGATTCGGCCTGTCGTACCTCCTCGCGGGCCGGCGGACGGAGCTGGCGTGGCGACGACGGCTGCCGCTGGTCAAACGCGCCCTCGATCTCCTCGCCCTCACCTCGGCGGTGGCGCTCGTCGCCAACATCGCGATGCACGCGATCTTCCAGGTCTTCCAGCTCGGCTTCCTCGGCCTCGAAGTCGACTGGCTCGGCGGTGCCGCACTGGCCGGGGCGGCCGCCTCTGTGATGACGTACTTCGCCGTGGTCATCGGCGATGAGGTGACGAGCGTGGTCGTCGTCGGTCTCGTCGTCACGGGGCTGTTCATGGGCACGCTGGCGTCGATGATCCAGTCCCCGGAGGCGACGTGGTGGCAGTTCCACTTCTCGCGGCTGGGCAATGACACCGGCGTCAATGGGTATCAGTTCAACGTCTCGCTGCTCATCACCGGTCTGCTGCTGACGACGCTGGCGAACTTCATCGGCCGCGACATCGACCTCGGGCTGCGGCACCGCGGCATCCGGGAGCCAGGGCGCGTGACCGTGCTGACGTGGGAGTTCGCGGCGATCGGTATCTGCATGATCGTCGTCGGGCTGGTTCCCGACGCCGTGAACTTCCCCGTGCACGTCAGCGCGGGGGCGGGGATGGTCGTGGCCTTCGTCGCGTTCTTCCTCACCCTGCTCCGGATGATTCCCGGTCTCCCCCGCGACTTCACGGCGACGTCGTTCACGGTCATCGCCGCGATCGCCGTGTCCATCGCACTGTGGGTGCCGCTGGGCTACTACAACCTCACGGGCATGGAGACGATGGCCGCAGGGGTCCTCTTCGCGTGGCTCTTCCTGCTCGCGCGGATGACGCGCGCATATGCGGAGCCGCCGGTGACGGCTTAGACTCGCTGACGGGCTCGGCAGACTCGCGCACGTGTGCGAGGCCGCCTGCCTGAACCGCCCGTCCTCACTCCTGGAGCGCACTGTGCCAGATTGGCTCGTCATCGTCCTCTCGGTCATCGCGGGACTGCTCGTGCTCTGGCTCGCCCTCATCGTCATCCTGTGGGTCCAGCAGCGGCGCCTCGGCAGGACCGTGAACTGGCGGGAGATCGTGCGTCTCGTCCCCGACGTCGTCCGCCTCATCAGGCGTCTGGCCGCCGATCCGCAGACGCCGACGGGCACGCGGTGGATGCTCGGCGGACTGCTCGCCTACCTGCTGCTGCCGATCGACGTAGTGCCCGACTTCATCCCGGTGCTCGGGTACGCCGATGATGCGATCGCCGTCGTCATCGTCCTGCGCTTCGCGATCCGCCATGCGGGCATGGAAAGCATCGAGAAGCACTGGCCCGGCACCGAGGCGGGTCTGCAGAGCCTGCTCACGCTGACGAACGCGAAACGGCAGGGGTAGGCGGACGCGCGGGTCAGCGATCGGGTGAGCGAACAGCCACGGGAACGGACGAACACGCGCGTGAACGTACGCCCCAGGTACGCTCCACGCTGGTATCCCGCCGCTCGTTCAACACTTGGCGCGTTCATCACCGCTCCGGCGACGCCGCGGCCGCTCGTTCAACACTTGACGTGAAAATCGCGCCTTCGGGGACGACATTTTCACGCGAACTGTTGATCGAGGGGCCGCCCTGTCGATTCAGGGCCGCTCGAGCGCCGGCCCGCGGGGTGTTGTGGATGTACTTGACGAGTGGTTTCAAAGCGCATCGTAACCGCATTATCGGCGGTGGCTGAGAATTGAAAACGCCCCCCACCCGGAACAATCTTCCCAGGTGAGGGGCTTATCGAGTAGCGCGGGGGAGGCTCGATCTCCCGACCTCACGATTATGAGTCGTGCGCTCTAACCAGCTGAGCTACCGCGCCTCGAATCAAGCGCCGCGGTTTTCACGCGGCACGAGAGCCCCGAAAGGGAATCGAACCCTTGACCTTCTCCTTACCATGGAGATGCTCTGCCGACTGAGCTATCGGGGCAACAGGTAAGAATTTACACGGGGTTGCGCGACCGGGGCAAATCCGTCCCCGGTGACCTCACTCACAGGCCACCCCGCCCAGGCCCCTCCCCTGCGTCGCGCCGGAGCCGCAGCACCATCGGTGCCGCCGCTCGGCCCCGCTCGGATGCCTATTTCACGGGGTCGAACCGACCCGCGAGGAACCCCTGGAGCCGGCCCGGATGATTCGTGATGATCCCGTCGACCTCGGCGTCGAGGAGCTCCCGCCACTCGTTCATCTCATCGGCCGTCCACACGAACACCCCGAGGTCGTTGTCCCGGATCTCCTTGACGATCGACTTCCGCAGCGAGAATCCCCTGAACGACGGATTGATCGCCACCGCACCGAGGCTGCGGGCCGTGGCGATGTCCTCGGGCCGGGGCACCATGCGCAGGAGGAACCGGGTGACCATCGGCAGCAGGTCACGGCATGTGGCCAGCGTGTCGGTGTTGAACGCCTGGACGACCATGCGATCGGCGGTGCCGGTCTCGACGACGAGTTCGGAGATCCTCGCCACCGCCCCCGGCGACCACTCCCCCTTGAGCTCAAGGAGGAGTTCGCCGCCTCGGTGCTGGATGTCGCGCATCACCGCCGCGAGCGTCGGGATCCGGATGCCCATGAACCCCGGTCCCATCCACGACCCCGCGTCGACGAACGAGAGCTCCTCAGCCGTGAGCTTGACGACCGGGCCCTTGCGGTTCGTCGTCCGGTCGAGGTCGGGGTCATGGAGGATGACCGGGACCCCGTCGGCACTCGTCGAGGCGTCGACCTCGATGAAGTCGACGTCGAGCGCTCGCGCAGCATCGACGGCGGCCAGACTGTTCTCGGGAACGACGGCCGAATATCCGCGGTGGGCGATGACGAGCGGGCGCGTGCCCGAGCCGGGTCGCTCGGTGATGCCCCGCTCGCGCAGGAACTGGAGAAAGCTCATGCCTCCACCCTAATTCCAAAGCAGTCATGCCACGCACGCGAATCGGAGAACATCGCCGGTCTTGCATTCTGGATACTCAGTGCTCTATCCCCGCCGCCCAGGAGTAACGTACGCTTCTGAGAATCGGTGAACATCTCGGAATCCGGGATGGCGATTCTCCGATCCGACACCGCACCACCGCAGTCCGCAACCGCTCCACCACCCTGTCGCTTGACGAAAGGTTCGCCATGGAGGCCATCTTCGCCGCCACGATCCTCCTCGCCTTCATCGCCCTCGGCGAGTTGGTCTCGATCTGGTCGAAGGCCCGCATTCCCAGCCTGCTCGTCGCGATGCTCGGCGTCTTCATCTTCGCGAAGATCGGCATCGTGCCCGAATCCGTCGTCGACGACTCGATGCTCGTCCAGATCTACACGATCCTCGTCGCCCCGCTGCTCTTCCACATGGGCACGCTCATCCCCCTGCGCATCATGCTCAAGCAGTGGCGTTCGGTCATCATCGCGGTCTCCGGCATGCTCGTCGCCGTCCTCCTCATCCTCGCGATCGTCGCGCCGCTCTTCGGCTTCGAGACATTCGTCGCCGGGTCCGGCCCGCTGGCCGGCGGCATCGTCGCCACGAGCCTGACGACCGAGGGCCTGACCGCCGCGGGCGCCGCCTCGTCGATCATCGTCCTCCCGGCGCTCGTCCTCATGCTCCAGTCGCTGCCGTCGATGCCGCTGACGAACTTCCTCCTGCGCCGGTATGCGACGAAGCTGCGCGACAGCGGCGAACTCCACGAGATGGCGCTGGCCCACCACGAGGAGGAACAGGAGGCGGCGACGAAGAAGAAGCTCATCACCCTGCCGTCCTACCTCGTCGACAATCAGCTGTTCATGCTCTTCCTCATCCTCGTCGGCGGTTCCCTGGCCACCCTGCTCGCGATTCCCACGCAGATCCCGTCGTCGATCCTCGCACTCATCCTCGGCATCCTCGCCACCGCGATCGGGCTGTCCCCGGACAGGGCGATGGAGCGCTCGAACTCTTTCGGCATCGCGATGGCCGGTGTCATCGCGATCGTCATGGCCCCGCTCGTGACCGCGTCCGTCGAGGACGTCCTCCGCGCCTTCCTGCCGACCGTGACGATCCTCGTCGTCGGCGGCGCCGGCATCGTCATCGGCGGATTCATCGCGACGAAGCTGCTGCGCTGGCGGGCGCCGCTGGGCATGTCCGTGGCCCTGACGGCGATGTACGGCTTCCCCGCCGACTACCTGCTCACCAATGAGGTCGCCCGGTCGATCGCCCGCGACGACGATGAGAAGGAAGCCCTCCTCAACGTCATGCTCCCGCCGATGCTCGTCGGCGGATTCACCTCGGTGAGCGCCGGGTCCGTCGTCATCGCCAGCGTCCTCGTGGGTCTGCTGTGAGAGATCTCCTCGCCGAGGCGGCCGTCCTCCTTCCCGACCTCACCGCGCTGCGGCGCGACTTCCACGCCCACCCCGAGGTCGGTCTCGACCTGCCGCGGACGCAGGCCGCGGTGCTCGAGGCGATCGCCGACCTCGACGTCGAGGTGACGACGGGAACGGGAACCACCTCGGTGGTCGCCGTCCTCCGGGGCACCCACCCGGACCGCGGTGCCGATGCACCCGCGGTCCTGCTGCGCGGGGACATGGACGCCCTGCCGCTCACCGAGGCGACCGCCGAGCCGTTCGCGGCGACGAACGGGGCGATGCACGCATGCGGTCACGATCTTCACACCGCCGGTCTCGTCGGAGCGCTGCGCCTGCTCGCGGCACACCGCGACGAACTCAGAGGCGATGTCGTCGCGATGTTCCAGCCCGGCGAGGAGGGGTTCAACGGGGCGTCGGTGATGATCGACGAGGGCGTGCTCGACGCGGCCGGGTCACGGGCGATCGCCGCCTTCGGCGTGCACGTCAACACCAGTGAGCGCGGGATCGTCTCGACGAAGCCGGGGACCCTGCAGGCCGGGTCGAGCGTCCTGCAGGTCACGGTGCACGGTCGCGGCGGGCACGGTTCGCAGCCGACCCAGGCCGTCGATCCGGTGCCGGCGCTCGCGGAGATCGTCACCGGCCTGCAGACCATGGTCACCCGGCGCGTCGACCTCTTCGATCCCGTCGTGCTCACGGTCACGCAGCTGAGCGGCAGCGAGGCGGTCAACATCATCCCGGAGCAGGCGTCGCTGGGGGCGACTGTGCGCACGCTCTCGCAGGCCTCGCTGGAGACCGTGCGGGATCAGGCGACGCAGCTGGCCACGGGCATTGCGGCCGCCCACGGGTGCACCGCCGAGGTGGACTTCGAGGTCCAGTATCCCGTCACCGTCAACGACGCCGCCGAGACCGCGTGGGCTGTCGACCGGCTGCGCGACCTCCTCGGCGACGATCGGGTGCAGGTGGTCGCGCAGCCGATCATGGCGAGTGAGGACTTCTCCTTCGTCCTCGCCGAGGTGCCCGGGACGTACATGATGCTCGGTGCCGGGCGCACCGATGTGCCGGCGGAGCAGCAGGGCGACAACCACTCCCCGTTCGTCATCTTCGACGACACGGTGCTCACCGAGCAGGCCGCGATCCTCAGCCACCTCGCGATCACGCGGTTGGCCTAGGGTCTGGTCTCCGGCGCCCGACTCAGCGCTTCCGGCGGAGACGCCACCAGCGAGGTCGTCGGCGTCCGGGCTGATCAGGGTCGATGTGCTCCTCGGCGGGGGCTGGGTCCTCAGCAGCGGCAGAGTCTGCTGCCGCAGCTTCGGCTGCCGCGCGCAGTGCGGTGCGGCGCTGTCGCCAGGAGACCACCTCGGCGTCGATGTCGCGGGGCGGGGTGAAGACCGGGGGGCCGGTGCGGAGGTCGAGGACGGCTTCGCGCACCCGGGCGTTGAACCCGGTGAGATAGTCGCGGACATCCGACTCCTTGGCGAATGCATCGAGCGTGTCCTCGAGGACGGCGCTCTCCTTGCGCAGCTGGAAGGCGGCGGGGGCGACGCCGCTGATGTCCTCGGCGTCGAGCTTCTGCTTGATCCACCAGTCGGGGTCCTCGGAGCTGTGGAGACCTTTGAGCGGCTTGCCCATGCCCGGCAGGTTGTCGAAGTCGCCGCGTCTGACGGCCTTGTCGATCGCCGATTCCGCGACCGCGTCCCGGTCGGCGAGCGAATTCATCCGCCGAGGTGGTTCCTTCGCTCCCATCGCTGCCCCCTCCACTGTGGTGCTCTCCACGGTAGTGGGGGGATCCGGGCGTGACAATGCGGGTCCCCCGATGTCGGTGTCATGACAGAACCGGGCGGGAACGCCACAGGGCCCGATGGTCACGCGTTTCCGCTGAACATCGGGCCCTGTGAGTCTGCGTGGATCAGGCGCTGACGGGATCGCGCGGAGCCCTGTCGGTGACTGCTTCGGACACCTCCATCGCGCGAACATCGGCCTGACCCTTGAAGCCGCGCAGACGAAGGCTGTTGCTGACGACGAACACGCTGGACAGCGCCATGGCCGCGCCGGCGAGCATCGGGTTGAGCAGACCGAACGCAGCGAGCGGGATCGCCGCGGTGTTGTAGGCGAAGGCCCAGAACAGATTGGTCTTGATCGTCCCAAGCGTCTTCCTCGCCAACCTGATCGCGTCTGCCGCTGCGCGCAGGTCCCCGCGCACAAGGGTGATGTCGGCGGCTTCGATCGCCACATCGGTGCCGGTGCCCATCGCGAGCCCGAGGTCGGCCTGAGCCAAGGCTGGAGCGTCGTTGACGCCATCGCCGACCATCGCGACTACCTTTCCCCTCTTCTGCAGATCGGTCACGACATCGACCTTGTCCTTGGGCAGAACCTCAGCGAAGATCTCGTCGATGCCGACCTCGGCAGCCACCTGCTCGGCAACCGCCCGATTGTCGCCGGTGAGCAGGACCGGGGTGAGACCGAGTTTCCTGAACTGGGAGACGGCTTCGACGCTCGTCGGTTTGATCCGGTCGGATACGACGATCACCCCGCGCGCCGCTCCATCCCAGGCGACGGCGATCGCTGTCTTGCCTTCTGCTTCGGCCTTCCGCTTCGCTTCAGCAAGGCGACCGTCAAGGCGCACCGACCAGTCAGCGAGCAGACTCTCCCGTCCGGCGACGATGGCATGACCATCGACGATCCCTTGGACTCCGCGCCCCTCGACGTTGCCGAACGACTCCGGCACGGGGAGCTCACCGATCTCCGATGATGCACCCGCCGCGATCGCCTGGGCAATCGGGTGCTCAGAGGCGCTTTCGAGGGCACCGGCGAGACGGAGCAGCTCAGATCGCTCGACCCCGTCGGCGACGTACGCTCCGGTCAGCGTCATCTTGCCGGTCGTCACCGTCCCGGTCTTATCGAGGACGATGGTGTCGACCTTGCGTGTGGACTCGAGAACTTCGGGACCTTTGATGAGCACTCCCATCTGAGCTCCCCGTCCGGTTCCGACGAGCAGTGCTGTGGGCGTCGCAAGCCCCAGAGCGCACGGGCACGCGATGATGAGCACGGCCACTGCGGCGGTGAACCCGGCCGCGAGTGGGAATCCGGCTCCGATCCAGGCACCGAGAGTGACCACGGAGATGCCGATCGCGACGGGAACGAACACCCCTGAGACGCGGTCGGCCAGGCGCTGGACTTCGGCCTTGCCCGACTGGGCGTCTTCGACGAGCTTGGCCATCTGTGCCAGCTGCGTATCGGAGCCGACGCGGGTGGCGCGCACGACGAGTCGGCCTCCCGCGTTGACTGTGGCACCGGTGACCGTGTCGCCCTCAGTGACCTCGACGGGCACCGATTCTCCGGTGAGCATCGAAGCGTCGATCGCCGACCGCCCGGACACGATGACTCCGTCGGCACCGATCTTCTCGCCGGGGCGGACGACGAACTCGTCGCCGACTTCCAGCTCCTCGATCGGGACGCGCTGCTCCTTGCCGTCGCGGAGAATCGCGACGTCTTTAGCCCCAAGTTCGAGGAGGGCTCTCAAAGCGGCTCCTGCGCGTCGCTTCGATCGTTTCTCGAAGTAGCGGCCGAGGAGGATGAAGGTGATCACTCCCGCGGCGACTTCGAGATAGATCGAGCTGAGCCCGTCGGATCGGGAGATCGTGAATTCGAAGGCGTGGGTCATCCCTCGGTCGCCAGCCGTGCCGAAGAACAGGGCGACGATCGACCACAGAAGTGCCGCGGTGGTGCCGACCGAGATGAGGGTGTCCATCGTTGCCGTACCGTGCTTGAGATTCATCCAGGCCGCACGGTGGAACGGCCAGCCTGCCCAGATCACCACGGGAGCGGCGAGCACGAGAGACGCGAATCCCCAGTAGTCGAACTGGAGTGCCGGAATCATGGCCAGAGCAATGACGGGCACAGCCAGAACCGCTGAGGTGAGCAAGCGGTTCCGCAGTGACCGCAGTTCTGCGTCCTCGACTGACTCGGGATCCTCACCAGGAGCATCGCTGGAACCCTCGGCTCTGGGAGCCGGCATCTTCGCGGTGTATCCGGTCTTCTCGACTTCGGCGATGAGCAGCTGCGGGTCGTACCCGTCGGGCGTGGTGACACTGGCCTTCTCCGTCGCGTAGTTGACGCTGGCGGTGATGCCCTCGAGCTTGTTGAGCTTCTTCTCGATGCGGTTCGCGCAGGATGCGCAGGTCATCCCTCCGATCTGGAGTTCGACATCCTGGCCAGCGGCCGCGGAGGCCTCAGTTGTGCTCATCGTCATCACCGTCACTCTGCGAGTTGAGAGCATTGTCTGCTCGTGGAAGGGACACCGTGGAACCCTCGTCGCCGGCATCGAGGACGAGGGGTGCAGAACGCACCGTTCCGTCGATCTGGAAATCGAAGTACAGCAGGTACCGTCCAGCCGTCGGGACGTTGGCCATGAAAGTGACGTCGGGGCCGGACAGATCGTCCGGGTCCGGCTCTTCGCCTTCTGGGTGCACGTGCATGTACGCCAGGTCGCCCTCGCGCAACGCCACCAGGTGGCCGAATGCACCGAGATACGGTTCGAGGGCTGTGACTGGTGCGCCCCCGTCTGTCACGCTCAGTGTCAGAGCGGAATTCTGCCCGGGGATGAGGTCACCGGCGACTGAGACCTCATAACTGTCGACGTCGCTGGTCGTGACCTCTGTCTCGGCCGGAGCAGCAGTGAAGTCCCCGTTGACGGAGACTGTGGTCGACAGGGTCAGACCGTCCCCTCCCGCGGGCACGAAATCAGCGAAGACTCGGTATTCTCCGGCTTCGTCCCATGACCATGGGATCGTCCACTGCCCGTTCGGGTCCATCGTCGGATGGACGTGACGGAACTGCTGGCCATCGGCGCGCACGACGATGAGGTGGAGCTCCTTCTCGTGCTCCCTCTCGAAGTCTGTGACGACCTGACCGGTGGTGTCAGTCACCGTCAGAGCCAGTTGACCCTCACTGCCGGTCTCGGTCGGGGCTGTCACCCCGGCGATGGCAAAGCCGTTCTCAGCCTGACTCAAGCCCATCGCCATGCCCGCACCGGCATGGTCCATCCCTTCCATTCCCCTGTCTCCATTCATGTCAGCACTCCCTGCTTCATCGTCGCTGTTCATCTCGGCATGGTCGCCGGATCCCTTCGTCCAGTCGTCGACGACTTCCTGCGGTACAACGGCGTTGGCCGTGACCGAGGCGGCGCCGAAGAGGACGACGAGGCCGACGCCGAAGAGCGTCAGTTTCACCGGTGCGCGCATCAGACCCTCCTCGTTTCGCTGTCGCGCAGCCGAACTCTGCACGCTGTTGCGTCAACGCCAGTCTGGTCATTCCCGCCACGTGGCCAGCGGCCCTTCTTCGGTGCAGTGATCTCCATTGTGGGCACCCGTCTCTCCCTTCGCTCGGTTCATGGATACTATACCCCCCTAGGGTATAAATCTAGTCCTTCTCTCCGTGATCCTCCGCACGACCGGCATCGGTGAAACCGTGCCGCTTGTGACTGCCGTCGCAGAACGGCTTGGCAGCGGAATGTCCGCACCGACAGAGGAAGACCGCCCGGTGCTGGACCTCGTAGATTCCACCGCCGCCGTCAGTGACCTGGAATGTTCCCTTGACCTGGAGAGGTCCGTCGTCGACGACCTTGATTGCGGTCGGAGGGGTGGAGCCCTCGGATCCCGGCGTCATGCTCATGTTCTTTCCTCCCTGATATCAGTGCCCTGGGCCCGGCCCAGGGGATAAGGTTCCGGCGCGAATTGCCGCGCCCTCCTCGGCGATGACCCGCCTATGACGGGCCAGGCTCGAGGCACTGCCGACCCCGACCGCCCCGACGAGGTAGTCGTTGAGTGTGTAGACGGCGACGAACCGCCCGCTAGCCGGGCTGCCTTCGGCGATGGCCACGCGGTCGGCGAGGTGGGGCATTCCGACGGCGAGGATCTTCTGGTCGTACTGGTCGGACCAGAACGTGGGGACGGGGTCATGCTGGGCAGGGTGCTCGCGCCCATCGAGCTCACTGAGCAGGACCCGCGCGGCGCTTGCGGCCTGCTCCGCGGCGTTCGACCAATGCTCGACACGCACGGTTTCGACGGGGAAGAGCGGGTGCGGCCAGCGGACGACATCACCGGCGGCGACCACGGCAGTCCACTGCTTTCCAGAGCGGTCGAGGACACGCAGTCGGCTGTCGGTTCGCACACCGTCGTCGATGAGGACATCGTCCCCCGCGAGCCAGTCGACGTTGGGCAGGGAGCCGACTGCGGCGACGACGAGCTCGGCATCGAGTGATCGCCGACCGTCGACGTCGACGCGAAAGCCGTCCGAGGTCCTGGCGACCTCCGTCACGGTGCACTCCGGCATGAGATTGACTCCATGGCGATAGTGGATGTCGCCGATGTACTGACCGACCGGGCGCCCGAGTGCATGCTCGAGCGGCTGGGCCGTGCGAGCGAGGAGGTCGACCTGCCAACCTCTCGACCGGGCGGCGGCTGCGACTTCGGTGCCGATGTACCCGGCGCCGATGACGACCGACCGCCCCCGCCCCTTCATCAGGGTCGCACGCAGCCGTTGCGCGTCACGCAGAGTGCGGACGCTCGGCACATCAGCGGAACCCATCCCATGGGAGAGACGCTTCGGACGCAGACCCGAGGCGATGATGAGCCCGTCGAAGCGAATGGTCGAATCGTCGTCGAGGAACAGGCGCCTCTCGCGCATCGAGGAGGCGACGACAGTCTTCGCGATGAAGGCGTCAGCAGTCGGCTTGTCGGCCCGCGCGAACCGGATGTCGGCTTCCCGCTGCGTGCCCTTGAGCAGGCCCTTGGTCAGCGGAGGACGATCATGATCAGCATCGCCATCGCCATCGATGATCGTGATATGACCACTGAAGCCCGCCTTGCGCAGTGCTGTCGATGCGCGAGACCCCGCGAGGCCGCTGCCGACGATGACGACGCGCTGATTCTCCCAGCCGCAGCGACTCATGGCTGTCCCCCACCGGCGCCGAACTCCACGAAGGTGATCGCGCGAACCGGACAGCTCTCGATGGCGGCCCTGACATCGTCGAGCCACACCTCATCAGGACGCTGGTCGTAGTGCAGGACGAGATCGTCGTCCAGCATGAAGACCTCGGGGGCGCTGAGTGCGCACAGTCCATTGGACGCACAGATCCCTCGATCGACGTTGATTCTCACCCTCATCACTGTCCTTTCCTGAACTCACTCGAAATCGTTCATCCGAGTACGAGTTGATTTATACCCTACTGGGGTATAGTGTTCTTCGCAAGCGGAAGTCCTGCAACGGAGTACGGGTTCGGTGGCGCCCTTCCCCTTGCCGCCGACGTCGCCCGCTCCCGCGCCCAAGGGTTTCCGTGGGCTATGAGTACCGAGAACGACTGGGAACCAGTCGAGAGAAGGAGTCCACAGCAATGAGCACGAACACCTACGTGGTTGAGGGAATGACCTGCGGCGGATGCGCCGGCAAGATCACCGAGGCCGTCGAGCAGATTCCCGGCATCACCGATGTCGATGTCGACCTGTCGACCGGCGGGATCACTCTCACGGCCGACCAGCCGGTCAGCGATGAAGCCGTCCAAGCCGCCGTCGAAGGCGCCGGCTACAGATTCGCTGACACCCGGCAGTGAACTCTGCTGAGTGAGCCCCGGCCCGACCACGGTGATCACCGGCTCGGGCCGGGGCTCGTCACGTCAGGACCGCGCCTGTCACCACCTCTCGCACACCATTGCCCGATTCCAGGAGGCCCCACAATGAAGCTCTTCGCGATTCGCGACTATCGGCACCTGTTCAGCGCTCAGATCATCGCCCTGTTCGGCACCGGGCTGGCCACCGTCGCGCTCGGCCTCTTGGCCTATGACCTCTCCGGTCCCAGCGCAGGGGCAGTTCTCGCGACGGCCCTGACGATCAAGATGGTCATGTACGTCGTCATCGCTCCCATCGCCGGTGCCTACGCCGACCGGCTCCCGCGGAGAGCCTTCCTCACTGTCCTCGATGTCGTCCGGGCGGGTGTCGTCCTCGCTCTGCCCTTCGTCACCGAGGTGTGGCAGATCTATGTCCTCGTGGGAGTGCTGCAGTCCGCCTCAGCGGCATTCACTCCGACGTTTCAGGCTGTGATCCCTGACATCGTGACCGATAGGTCGCAGTACACCCGTGCGCTGTCGGCTTCTCAGGTGGCGTACACCATGGAGAGCCTCCTCAGCCCGGTCCTCGCAGCGGTAGCGCTGACGTTCATGACGTTCAACTGGCTCTTCATCGGCACAGCGATCGGCTTCATCGTCTCCGCCGGCCTCGTGCTGTCCACACGCATCCCGAATGCCGCCGACACCGGGCAGTCTCGGGTCTGGGACAGACTGTCTGCCGGGGCGGCGACGTTCTTCGCCACCGCTCAGCTGCGTGGCATCCTTGCACTCAATTTCGCTGTGGCCGGTGCAGGGTCGATCGTAGTGGTCAACACAGTCAATTATGTCCGCGATATCCTCGGCGGCACACAGGCCGATGTCGCCTGGATGCTCGCCGCTTCTGGGATGGGAACTCTCATCGCGGCTCTTGTGATTCCGCCGATCCTCGACCGCGTCGCCGATCGGACGGTCATGTTCGTCGGTGCCGCGGTCCTGTCCGTGAGCATGATCGGCGCAGTCGTCATGGCGTTCTCCGCGGTTGCGGAATGGGCGATCACCGCGCCGCTCTGGGTGCTCATCGGCGCCGGGATGGCTCTCATCGTCACCCCGACCGGACGAGTCATCCGCAGCACGGTCAGTGATTCGGGACTGCCCGCTGCGTTCGCTGCGCAGTTCTCGCTCTCGCATCTTGCGTGGCTGATCACCTACCCGATCGCCGGCTGGCTCGGCACCACCTTCGGCTTGGGCTGGGCCTGGAGCGTGCTGGCAATGCTCACCATCGCGGGAGCCATCACGGCACCTCTGCTCTGGCCCTCGCACCCCCTCGAAGAGGCCGACCCCGAACCCAGCGGGATCGACAGCACAGGGTCGGAAGTCGACGCGCCCAACCATCGGGGCGCGGACGGGGTGTGCTCGGTCGACGAGCGTGCGGCAGTCGACAACAGAGGCGAGGCCACCCTGCGCGAGGCTCAGTGCGGCTGTGTCAAACCGATCTGACGAGCTTCATCGGCCACCCTCCCGGATCCGCGAGGACTCCAAGCTCTCAGTCCGCGGCGAATGCGCTGAGCAGAACGGCGACGATGTAACCAGTCGCCTCCTTCGGATCGAGCCTGCCCGCTGCTGATTCCTCAGCAGCGGCGTTCATCACCGCGTGGGTGACGGCGAGCAGCCATTCGACGGAAAGATCACTGCGAAACGCTCCTTGAGAACGACCGCGTTCAAGGAGCCCCCGCAATCGCGCCTCAGCCTTCTCGTGCATCTCGCGAATTCGGCTGGCCGGGATCTCGTTCTGAGCCGCCACCAGCAGAGTGCTCACCTGATCGAGCAGCGTCCAGCTCGGTTCGATCAGGCGGGCGAACGCCCCGGCCGCTTCGCCGTCGATGTCAACTGCGGACAGGACGGCCTCGGCTCGCTCCAAAGCATCGGACAGCGCGGCATCGAGGAGCTCGGCGCGGTTCTTGAAATGCCCGTAGAGCGTCATTCTCCCCACTCCCGCCTCCGCGGCGATTTCAGCGATCGACGCATCCGGGTTCTTCCGCAGCGCTCGAGGCGCTGCGGCAAGAATCGCCGCACGATTGCGTTGGGCGTCGGCACGCTGGTTGGCCTGCTTGGATTCATTGTTCTTCGCAGCCATCGGCTCACCTCGGAAATCGGATCAGAAAACTAACTCGTACGGGAATGAATGAGATAGTATCACGGTTATAACTCGTACTCAGATGCATGAGTTATCAGGGGCCAATGGCCCGTCGTCCGAATCGAAGGAGGACTGATCATGAAAACTTCACGACACAGCTATGGGGGTGCCCGATGACCGGCGACCCGCAGGCACCGGCACGCACCGGAGCCAAGCAGTGGTGGGGGCTGGCGACACTCGTCCTGCCGTCGACACTGCTGTTCATGATGCTCACCATTCTCTTCCTGGCAGCGCCGAGCATGGCCATAGACCTTGAGCCGACGAGCACTCAGCTGCTGTGGATCCTCGACATCTACGGCTTCGTCATGGCCGGATTCCTCGTTGCCATGGGCGTCGTCGGTGATCGTGTCGGCAAACGGCTGCTCATGGTCATTGGTGCGATCGGGTTCGGCGCGATCTCGATCGCGGCCGCGATGACGACCGATCCGGGCATGATGATCGCCTGGCGAGCCGTGCTGGGGCTGTTCGGAGCGATGATGGTGCCCTCAACTCTCGGCCTCATCTTCGTCATGTTCGCCGATGCCAAAGCACGGGGAATTGCCATCGGCGTCTGGGCGGGCGGAATTTCAGCCGGTGTCGCGCTGGGACCCCTGCTCAGCGGAATCCTGTTGGAGAGCTTCGGCTGGCAGGCGACCTTCCTCGTCGCCGTCCCTGTCATGGTGTTGGTGGCGATCGGTGCCCCCCTGCTCCTTCCTGAGCACAGGGATCCCAACGCCCGCATCGACCTCTTCAGTGCCGTGCTCCTCGTCGCCTCGCTGTTGGCCATCATCTACGGAATCAAGCGTTTCGCAGCGCAGGAGCCCGCGGGCCCGTCGATCGGCCTGCTGATCGCGGGAGCGCTGGTGGGCCTGTGGTTCGTCATCCGGCAGCTGCGTGCCGAGCGACCGTTGTTGGATGTGCGGCTGTTCGCCAACAGAACAGTCAGCGCCGCCCTCATCGTGTTCATGCTCTCTGCGGCAGCGCTCGGAGGGGTCTACTCCCTGTTCACCACCTACCTTCAGTCGGTGCAGGGACTGTCGCCTCTACAGGCCGGATTCGCGATCCTCCCGGCCGCGGTTGTGCTCATCGTCGTCTCGACATTGGCGCCGGTGTTCGCCCGACGATTCCGACCGGGGAATGTCATCGCGATCGGGTTGGCGACGCAGGTGGTCGGGTACGGCATCTTCACGCAGCTGGATGAGGGCACTGGACTGGCCCTGGTGATTGCCAGCTTCGCGCTGACATATCCGGGAGTGGCGCCCGCGATGGCGCTGACGACCGACCTCGTCGTCGGATCAGTGCCGCCGGAGAAGGCCGGCGGTGCATCGGGCCTGGCGACGACGGCCAATGACCTCGGAATCTCTCTGGGTGTGGCCATCATCGGCAGCATCGGGGTGTTCGCGTACCGGTCGAGAATCTCCGAACTCCTGCCCGACGGCCTCCCGGACGAGGCCGCGGCAACAGCCGAATCCGGAGTCGACGGCGCTCTCGCTGTCGCGTCCGAGTTGCCGGCCCAGCTCGGTGATGCGCTGGTCGAAGCAGCGCAGCAGGCGTTCAGCAGCGGCCTCAACGCTGCCGCTGTCATCTCGGCGATCATCGCTGCGCTGACTGCGATCATTGCCGCCACACGGTTGCGACACGTGCAGCCCACCGGCAAGTGATTCCACGCCCGCAGAGAACGCCACAGGGCCCGATGGTCACGCGTTTCCGCTGAACATCGGGCCCTGTGAGTCTGCGTGGCAGATGCAGGATTCGAACCTGCGAAGGCAATGCCGGCTGATTTACAGTCAGCTCCCTTTGGCCGCTCGGGCAATCTGCCGCAGTTGGCGCTCGAAGAGCACTCAAGAAGAATACTAGGCCCGTGTCGCGATTGCCAACTCGGTTGACGCAGGTCACACCGGCCCCTCTCGACTAGACTCGTCTGCAGACCAGGCACGGGTTCCGACCGGCATCACTCTCACCTGAAGAAGGAGCTTCCATGGCCAGCGAATCATCGTTTGACATCGTCAGCAAGGTCGACCGCCAGGAGGCCGACAACGCCCTCAACCAGGCGGCGAAGGAGGTCAACTCCCGCTACGACTTCCGTGGCACCGACGCCTCGATCGCGTGGAGCGGCGAAGCCGTCCTCATGAAGGCCAACAGCGACGAACGCGTCAAGGCCGTCCTCGACGTCTTCCAATCGAAGCTCGTCAAGCGCGGCATCTCCCTGAAGTCCCTCGACTCGGGTGAGCCCTACCCCTCGGGCAAGGAGTACCGCATCGACGCCTCTCTCAAGGAGGGCATCGACAAGGACGAGGCGAAGAAGATCTCGAAGATCATCCGCGACGAAGGACCCAAGGGGGTCAAGGCGCAGATCCAGGGCGACGAGCTGCGCGTGAGCTCGAAGAAGCGCGACGACCTCCAGGAGGTCATCGCCCTCCTCAAGGGCAAGGACCTCGACGTCGACCTGCAGTTCACGAACTACCGTTAGTCTCCGCGAGATTGCAAGGCAGAACCCGTTCCAGTCTGCACAGAGTCCGCAGAAGGATAACTGAGTCCATCAGGGCGGTGCCGGCGGTGCGGGGTTTGTCGTCCGCGTTCGGCCATAGATTTGAGCACCGGTATAACGCGGGTGACGGCGCCAAGTGTCTAATCGCGTGATGCACGGTCACCATGTCGCAGCCTGAGGCGATGAGGCCCTAAGCATATAAGTTCCAGAGGTCATGAAACGTGTACTCTTCCATACCGCACTTCGATCGAGCTTCCCGCCAATAGTGGCCGCCTCTCCCCCGCTGGAACAGAGTCCCGCCGTCAGTTAACAGCCATTGGCAGCGGTCATCTTCACGAATCCGGTAAGTAGCAATAAGCGCTTATATGAGTTCCACCAGCTCCTCCGAGACACGGAAAGTCCGCTTCGACCCGCACTTCGGATCCTCGACCTGCACGCCGCTGTGAGACGCCCGTTACATTCATTGTCAAGCAGCAGCCGGGGTCTTCGCCTCGTAGAAGGCCTCGGCCCTGACCATCGCGAACAGAACATTGAGCCGGCGCCGAGCCAGACACCGAGCCCGAGAAGGATCAAGCCTGGCCAGTGGACTGCCACCGGAAGGATCGCGCTTCCCAGGCCCATGCACGCCAGTGCGATCGTCACGACGAAGCGACGGTTCTTGACCCAGTTCCGCCCCAGGAGCAGGAGTGGCTGGATGGCCACCACCATCAGCATCACGATGCTGATCTGGGCTCCGGCTGACATGCCGAGTGCGTCGAGAGTGCTCGGCGCTGTGGTGTAGAAGGTGTAGAACGCGGCGAGGCCCCCGCCGGCGGCCGTGGCGATTCGAGCCACGGTGCGGGCGGGGGCGGGCCGAGCCAAGGTCACTGATGCAGGTCCGGGGAGGTAGTGGCGGTGTCGTCCTTATTCTCAAGCTTCGGGCTGTCGGCGAGCTTGAGCCAGATCACTCCGCCGATGATGACGGCCAGCCAGAAGGCCTTAACCAGGGTGAGGGTTTCGTCAAAGAACACCGGCCCGAGCAGGGCGGCCCCGACCGCACCGATGCCGGCCCAGACGGCGTAGCCGATGCCGACATCAATCCTTTTCAGGGCCACGCTGAGGAAGAACAGCGTGAAGAGGAAGAAGACGATCGCGACGAGGGACCAGGTGAGGTCTGTGAAGCCCGCGCTGCCGTTGACGCTGAGGGCATATCCGATTTCGAATACTCCGGCCAGGAGGAGGGCGAACCAGGCGCCGGCCTTTTTCTCAGTCGTTTCGACAGTGGTGGTCTCGTGAGCTGCGGTGGAAGTCATGGGTGAGATTCCTTTCTCGAGATGGGTGAAGTGAACGCGGGATTAGGCAGTGCCGGCGAGGTTGAGGCCGACGACGCCGGCGATGACGACGCCGATGCCCAGGAGCTTCTTCCAAGTCAGCTTCTGAGAGAGGAAGAGTGCGCCGAGGATGACGATGCCGACACCGGCCAGGGAGGTCCAGAGCGCGTAGCCGACGCCGACGTCGAAGGTCAGCAGGGCCAGGCTGAGGAAGAAGGTGGCGATGCCGCCGTTGACGAGGGTGGCGATACTCCACCAAAGTTTGGTGAAGCCCTGCGCCTTTCCGGCAGAGATGCCGACGGCGACTTCGAAAATGATGGCGATGCCGAGGTAGAGCCAGCTCATGATGGTTGTCCTTTCAAGGGTGCATTCGGACGCTGGTCAGCGTCCGTAATTGGTCTGTGTGTGCAAGTAGCGGGAGAACGGTTCATTTCCCCGTTCTGTCGGAAGGTGGTTGAAGAGGTGGGACCGGAGCTCTTCGGTGATGCCCAGCGAGGGGTAGCTGGTGCGGTAGTCGAAGCCCCATTCGGCAGCGGTGTCGCGATCGACGGCGACGTAGATGGCGTCCACGCCGTGATCGATCGCGAAGCGATAGCACAGTCCGCAGGGCTCTCCGGTGGCCACCAGCGTGGTGCCGGAGAGGTCGTCGCGGTCATTTGCGTTGAGCACTTCGCGCATGGCGACGATCTCAGCGTGAGCGGTCGGGTCACCGGTTTCCCGCACCCGGTTGACGCCGAATCCGGAGATGACGCCGCTGCCGTCGACGAGCACGCCGACGAAGGGCAACCCTCCGGCCTCGACATGCTCGAGGCACCTCTCGACCGCCTCATCCATGACCTGGACGAGGACATCCGATGGGACGGAAGTCATGATCGGCCCTCGGCGGCCGTCGCGCCCTCGACGAGCGTGTCGACAGTCTTCTTCAGCCGAGCGGCGCTGGGCACCCCGCGTAGGAGCTGACCTTCGACCATGATGCCTGGCACGGAGGTGACGCCCACGGCGTTGACCGCGTAGTCCTGATCTGCCTGCTGCCGGGCACGTCGTTCCTCACTGCGAAGGGCCTGTTCGGCCTCCGCCCGATCGAGTCCGACCGAAACCGCCACGTCGAGAATCACCTCATCTTCACCGATGTTCCGGTCGTCTTGAAAGAAGGCTTTGAACATCGCCTCGGAGTACGCCTCGGCCTTGCCCTGCTCCTGGGCCAGTTGCAGCACCATGAACGCCTTCTCCGTGCGCGGCTGGGGAGAGATCGTCGGCAGGGTGATGGGAACATCAAGCCGGTCGGCCATCGGGTAGACGGCGTCTCTCCAGATCCGCGGCAGGTAGTCGTCCTCGGGGCGCAGAGTGGGAACGGGATCCGGTCGCAGTTCGAAGGGCCGGATCGTCACGTCGACGTCGCGGTCACGCTTGAGTTCCTCGATCGCTCCCTCGACGAGGAAGCAGAAGGGGCAGACGTAGTCGACGAAGACATCGATTTTCGTAGTCATGGTGGTCATCCTTTCGGTTCAATATGTATTCTGTTTGTATGTGCATGCATATATAACGGTAGAGATCGCCCCTCCTTCTCCAGGGTTGGCAACCTTACGAGACGAGCTTGCTGATGGTCTCGAAGGAACGGTCGAGGTCACCGAGGTCCAACTGCGGGTACTGCCTGGCTGCCCCGCTGAGGAGTTCGCAGATCTTCGCTTCGTAGGGTTCGCGGATCTCTGCCACGGAGTTGAGGCCTTTCTCGGTAATGACGGCGTAGACCCCGCGCCCGTCGTCGGGGCAGGCGTCCCGGAACGCGAGCTCCTTGTCCTCCATGCGGCCGACGAGCCGGGTCACAGAACTCTGGTTGAGGCCGACCCTGTGGGCGAGCTCGGTGATACGCAACTCCCGGTCCGAGGTTCTGCTCAAATGCAGGACTGCACGATACTCGGTCAGACCGATGCCGTAATTATCGACGAGCCATTTGCCCAGTGTCGCGTCCACCGCGGCGACGATCGCCGTGACCTGCGCCCATGCCGTGCTCAGATTGCGGGCCGGGGGGGTGTCTGCTGCCTCAGATGATTCCATGTACATGCACGTAACACTATCGTGGGCGCCCTTCTGAGTCAACCCGCGTCAAATAGGCATCCGTATCCTCTCACCCGGGACCTCAGGTCGGTGCCGTCGAGGCTTGACCACAAGAGAACTTGATTGGCGGTGAGCATCGTGATGCCGAGCATGGACTCCAGATGGTCGATCGCTCCGATGGCTCGCTGTCCGTTGCCGGCGACGAACACTGCCTGAGCGCCGGTCGCCGCGACCAGTTCCTCCACTGCTGCGGCAGTGGCCGCCGGAGTGATGGTCAGCGGGCCTCCTGTAGGGCCACTGGGGGTTGCGGAGATGATGTCGATGCCCTGGTCGAGGAAGTAGGCCTCGCCGGCTCGGCAGAGGTCGTCGTCGAACCAGGACGGCGCCATGATAGCGATTTTTTTCAGACCCAGCTTTCGGATCGCGGCGGTGGCCGCGGTACCGGTGGTGTCGAGCTTGATGCCGTGGCTGACCGTTGCCAGGCGTGTGAGCAGTTCTTGCTCACGGTGTGCTCCGATCTTGAACGAGGAGCTGGTGAAGGCCAGTCCGATGGCGTCCAAGGGCGAGCTGGAGAGGCTGTCGACCGTGCGGTCGATGATATCTGGAGCGATGAACTGCAAGACCGGGTCATGGGCGATCTTCTCGTCGATTGTCCCGCCTGGGTGCATCGGGCTGAAGTCCACGCGTGCTCCGTGAATGGTGCTGCGTGTGCCGGCGAGCATCGCCTGGGCTTCAGCCTCCGGGCCGATGTCGGCGTGAGGGGTGACGATTCCGAGTTTGAAGTCGGATTCCCAACCGTCGTATTTCCACATATGTCCTTTCCTTTCTAGTTCGGCAACGTCGTTCCGGCCAGGCTCAGCGAGGTCGGAGTGCGTCCGTAGTCGGTGACCATCTTGGGGTGCTTGGCCGCGATGAGCGAGAGCAGTGTGTCCATGTCCGGATCGACGTAGGAGCGTTGCTCGCCGCTATAGATCATCCTCGTGCTGTCACTGTTGCGCTGTTCGATGGCGTCGCCGCTGGGATTGAAGCGGAGGACGGTGCTTGACCCCTGATCTTGGACACGCTGATTCCAGCACGATGCTGGGGAAGCGAGAATCCAAGGATGGCAAGGAAGAACTACACCGACGAGTTCCGGCGGCGGGCGGTGGACCTGTACGAGTCGACGCCTGGCGCGACGCTCAAGGGCATCGCGGGCGATCTTGGGGTCTCGCGGGGCGCGTTGAAGGAGTGGATCGACAAGCTCGGCTCCGGGACGACTGTCGGCGGTGGCATGGCGGTGCCTGATGGGCCGCGGCCGGAGTCGCAGGCGGCGCGGGTGGCCCGGCTCGAAGCGGAGAACACAGCGCTGAAGGCCGAGGCCCGCAAGCTCGAGACGGAGCGGGACATACTCCGTCAGGCGGCGAAGTATTTCGCCGGGGAGACGAACTGGTGAACCGCTTCCAGTTCGTCGAGGACCACAAGGACGCCTACGGCGTGAAGCGGTTGTGTGAGGTCATTCAGATCGCCCGATCCTCGTTCTACGCGTGGCTCGCAGCCGCGCCAGGACGAGCCAAGCGTCACGCTGCGGACGCGGCGTTGGCGGCGCGGATCCGGGTGCTGCAGGATCCCGACCAGGGCGGCGACCGCGCGTATGGTGCACCGCGGATCACCGCTGACCTCAACGACGGCGTCGCGCCGATCGAACGGGTCAATCGCAAGCGGGTCGCCCGGGTGATGCGCGAGCACCAGCTCGCCGGAATCCGGCTGCGACGCCGAGTGAAGACGACGATCCCGGACCAGTCGGGCAGGCGCTTCCCGGACCTGATCGAACGCGACTTCACGGTCGGCGAGCCGAACCGCAGGTACGTGGGAGACATCACCTACCTGCCCATCGCGGACGGCTCGAACCTCTACCTCGTCTCGGTGATCGACCTCGGCTCCCGCAAGCTTGCCGGCTGGCAGGTCGCCGACCACATGCGCACCGAGCTCGTCGAGGACGCCCTCCGCGCCGCGGCCCGCGAGCGTGGCTCACTGGCCGGCGCGATCTTCCACAGCGACCACGGCTCGGTCTACACCTCGAAGGCCTACGTCAAGCTCTGCAAGGACCTGAAGGTCATCCAGTCCATGGGAGCGATCGGGACGAGTGCCGACAACTCACTCGCGGAGAGCTTCAACGCCGCCCTCAAACGTGAGCTCCTCGCCGGACGCGCGGCGTTCCCGGACCAGGCCACCGCCTACCGGGCCGTGTTCCGCTGGGTGAACCGCTACAACACCCGCCGACGCCACTCCGCGATCGGCAACATCAGCCCGAACACCTACGAAGCCGCCGCATCCGCTACCCTCGCGGAAGCGGCATAACCGAACCGACACCGTGTCCACGATCGAGGGTCAAGGCCCCATGTCTACTAGGTCATTCGTGTCGCTCTTTGAGGCAAGCGTTGCCACCATGAATCGCGACGTGATTGGTGGCTCAGTTGAGCCACCTGGACCGACCCCTGTGTCAAGCCCCGGGTTTCGTAGAGGCTCTTTTTCTTGGTTTCCTAAGCAGCCACGGGTTCTG